>DATCKK010000421.1:0-2235 GCA_036562325.1 Cytophagaceae bacterium
CTAATAAAAAATCAAAGCATATTCTCTACCTATTGCATCTTTAAATAAACTTTAAATTCAGACCCTACTTCTTTTTCAGTCTCTACTTCTATCTTTCCTCCGGAGTTTTCGACTATCCTTTTTACAATGTATAAGCCTATACCTGTACCTTCTACATGGTCATGAAATCTTTTAAACATGGCAAATACCTTTTCCTTTTGATAGGGCGCTAGTCCCAGTCCATTATCTTTCACACTTATTATGCAATAACCATCAGAGGTCCATGTGTTTATCCTTACTTCAGGTTTCCTGTGAGGCGAATGATATTTGATGGCATTGCTGATAAGGTTGTAAAGGATGCTTCTTAAATTCTTCTTTGAGTACCGGATTATTTTACAGGATAAATTTATTTGTATTTCAACATCCACTTTAGTTATAATATTTTGGATACTTGAAATTATTTCATCCAGTAATAGTTGTATGTCTACCTCTTCAATTTCGCTATCAATTTCTTTCTGTATTTTTGCTATCTCAGTAAGATCTAATATCGTGTTTTTAAATTTTTGGATCGATACTTCTATAATTTGAAGTATGAGTTCTGTCTGTTGATTTTTAGTGGTTGATAATTCCTCATTAAGTGAAATGACAAGCCCTTCAATATTGGAAATTGGAGCTTTTAGGTCGTGAGATGCGGTATAGATAAAGTTGTCGAGGTCGGCGTTGGTTTTCTGAAGTTCTGCCACTTTTAATTGTAACTGATTGTTGAAGTCGCTTAACGTATTGCTTTGTTCTTCAATACGCATTAACATTTTATTAAACGCATCGGTAAATGAACCGATCTCATCTTTACCTTGCTTCATTGCCCTTACAGAGTAGTCGCCATGTTCGTAGACGGATCTGGCAGTATCTGCAAGATCAAGTATAGGATCTGAAATTCTTTTTTCCATGATCTTGCTAAGTAAAAAAGCGAGGAGGGAGGAAAAGGCCATTATCAGTACAACAATGATGAAATAGAGTTTTAACCGGTCCTCCAATGCCCCCAGATCAGATTTAATATATAAAGTACCTAGTCTTTTATTGCCTTGTACTACCGGTTGAAATCCCTGGAGGAAAGATTCATCAAAAAAAAATCCTTCCTTGCTTGGTAAGGATGGAAAATCAGTAGCTAACATATGAGCCGGATAATGAGAGAACAGTTTTCCATTTATATCATATAACCCTGCTGCTACAATGTGCTTTTCTGCTTTAAGCGCACTTAAAATCTCAACAGCCTCATCCGGATCATCAAAAGCTAGCGCAGCAGTGCTATTATAAGCAACGATTTTGCCCAGCGTAGTCAGATGCTGCATTATAGTATGGCGAAAGGTAAAGAACTCATAGGCAAAGAATCCGGCGACGGTTAAGATCAATACTGCTCCACTCGTCAGCATTATAATAGAAACTAGTTTTTGCCTTATGGGTAAATCTTTAAAACGCATTTCCAAATTAGTTATTTTTCCGGGATTACTATTTTTGCCAAACTGAGTAGCTTAGAGCTTACTTTTAATTCTTCTGCTTTAATTGCTTCCGGATTTATTTCAAACTGGATTTTATTATTAACTGTAATGAATCGGATCATTCCGCCCTGATAGATGAAATCAGGAGCATCGCTGACTGTAAGAATATTTTTGCCTTTCAGGTCAGAGATTATTTGTGGAATAGAATTGCCTTTTGATTTATGAATAAAAATCAGATGACAATACTCTGCTTCTTTAACATTATTATACCGGCGAATCGCTAATGGATGTCCGTTTATTTTTTCTCCTTCCACTGTTTCATCAAGGTAAGTGCCAAATGGATCATCTCCCAATATGCCAATAATAAGGGGTGATTCCGTGTTTTGAAATGCTTTGTCCGGCCAGGTAATGAATTGGGTAAAATTATATAGAAACAGTGCTTTGATCTGGTATTCTTTATTGAAACAGGTATAGGCAGAAAAGCAAAACAAACCTACCAAAGGCAGAATGTAAATTATGCTATAATATGTTCTCTTTTTTAAAATCGACATGCTACCTTTCCATATATGCTACGTGGTATTTGCGTCTGAGCAAATTCCATATGTCTGTTTTCCCATAAATTTTGCCCTACAATAGATAGTTCAGCCCAGGATTTAAATTTCCAGGCCAGCCGGGTATCAAAGGTGAAATAATCCGGAATAGGAGGCTGAGGTAATTTACTTATATATCGTAGTACAAAATCCAATTCAAAGTTACCGGG
>DATCKK010000427.1:0-17178 GCA_036562325.1 Cytophagaceae bacterium
ATAAGTACTATCTGTTCGTTAAGGCTTTCAGAAGATTAAGTGCTTAAACACCGACCTTCGGGCATCCTACTTGAAAAACTCAAAAAAATCTTTCTCGTATGTATAAAAACAAGGTGGAAATCAGCTATCTGTGGGAAAGAGAATATGAGCTTATAAATGCAGTGAATTTTCTGTGGGATGTATAAGAAGGGGAGGAAGTACTTAGTAATTATTATCTGAGACACTCTAATTTCAGCAATATGAGCAAAAGCTATTACAGAGACTTGTTTGATCAACACAAAGTAAATCAACAAGAGTCGACCCAAAAAATTGATTTCCTGGACTTCCTTGAAATGGTAAGCCAAAATCCTAACCTGGTGCAACTGGCACATAAGAGAATGTACCATGTGATCACTGATCCGGGTTTTGAGTATTTGGATACAGATAAAGATATCAGGCTGAAGAGGATCTTTGGCAGCAAAAAGATCAAGAGCTATAACTTTTTCAATCAGCATTTCTTTGGAATTGAAGAGACTATACAAAAAATTGTACGGTATTTTCACTCCGCTGCATTGAAAGGGGAAGAAAGCAGGCAAGTCCTATTTTTAGTGGGGCCTGTAGGAGCTGGAAAGTCATCGCTGATAGAGCATCTGAAAAAAGGATTGGAATCGGCAGATCCGGTTTATTATATAGACGGGTGCCCGATGCATGAAAACCCGCTTCACTTAATACCCGCCAAGCTAAGGCCGGAAATTTCTCAAAAACTAGGTGTTGAAATCGAAGGGGATCTTTGTCCCATCTGCCGGTATAGGTTAGAAAAAGAATACGACAATGATTTTGAAAAATTTAAAATAGCAAGCTTTACCTTTAGTGTCAGAGGAAGAAGAGGTATAGGCCTGGTGCCTCCTGTTGACCCAAATAACCAGGATACTTCGGTGCTCATTGGTTCGGAAGATATTTCCAAGATGGATAAGTATTCAGAAGATGATCCAAGGGTACTAACCCTGAATGGCGCATTTAATGTGGGTAACAGAGGTATGGTTGAATTTATAGAGGTATTTAAGAACGAGATCGAATACCTGCATGCTATGCTTACGGCTACTCAGGAAAAATCAATTCCGGCGCCGGGTAAGCACGCGATGATATATTTTGACGGGGTCATCCTGGCGCACTCTAACGAAGCAGAGTGGAACAAGTTTAAAGCAGACCATACCAACGAAGCTATTCTTGACCGTATTGTAAAAATTGAAGTTCCTTACGTGTTAAGGCTTTCTGAAGAGATTAAGATTTACCAGAAAATGATTCAGAAGTCTGACTTTAATGCGCATATAGCTCCTCATACCTTAGAGATTGCTTCGATGTTTGCTATATTAACACGACTTAAGCCAACCTCTAAATGCGATATATTAACCAAGCTAAAATTATATAATGGGGAAGAAGTAACATCGGAAGGGCAATCCAAACACTTCAACTTACAGGAATTAAAAGATGAGTTTGAAGATGAAGGTATGACCGGTATTTCGACCCGTTTTATTATGAAAGCTCTGGACAATGCATTGTCCGATAGTCCTTCTAACACCATTACACCTATATCAGTACTGGATGCGCTTCAAAATAAATTGAAAGAGGAACCATTGCCGGAAGAAACAAAAGAAAGGTACATGGGAATATTAAAGGACATCCTTTATAAAGAATACCTTAAAATGTTGGAAAGCGATATTACCCGTGCATTTGTCCATGCTTACGAAGAGCAGGCAGAGAGCTTGTTCCATAACTATCTGGATCACGTAGAAGCCTATGTACTGAAGCGTAAAGTTGTAAATAAAGCCGCCAAAGAAGAGATGGAGCCGGATGTAAAATTCCTGACATCCATAGAAGAACAAATAGGTATAACAAGTACGGCTGCTGATGGTTTCCGTCAGGATGTGATGAGTTATATCAGCCATATTCTGAGAAATAATGGTAAACTGCATTATCAGATCTATGAGCCATTGAAACAGGCTATTCAGAAAAAACTGATGGTTTCTGTGAAAGATATTACGCGTATTATCCTTAAATCCAAGACAAGAGACAATGAGCAAAAAGAGAAGTATGAGTCTATGATCAAATCGATGATCGAGAATGGATATAAGGAAGAAAGCTGTGAGGAAGTGTTGAACTTTGCAGCCAACCATTTGTGGAAAGACTAATAGCGAGTTGTAAGTAATAAGTTTTAAGTAGTAAGTTAAAGTTGTTATTGCTTGCTTACCACCTCTACTTACTCTTACAAATTGTACTTAAAACATACAACTTAATACTTATAACCTTAAGATGGCTATTTTCAGAGATTTCAGTAATCAGAAAAGAGACCGCTCTGCCGGTGATATAAACCGGCACAAAGAGCTGGTTAAAAAAAATCTTCAGCAAGGTATTGCAGATATCATTGCTGAAGAAGCTATTATCGGAAAGAGCAAAAGCAAAACAATAAAGGTTCCGATAAAAGGAATTAAAGAGTATAGATTTATTTTTGGTAAGAATCAGAAAGGAGTGGCCCAGGGAACCGGCAATGAACAGAAAGGGCAGGTATTGCAGGAGGGCCAGCAGGGACAAGGACAGCCAGGCTCAGGAGAAGCGGGAAATCAGGCAGGAGAAGATATCTATGAAACTGAAATTACGATTGAAGAGGCAATCAATCTTATGTTTGATGACCTGGAACTGCCAAAGTTGGAAAGAAAGAAGTTTCTTGAAGTGGAGGTTGAAACCAACAGAAGGTTATTAGGTTACAGAAAAAAAGGGATACGTATCCGTCTTTCTAAAAGGAAAACACTTATCAATCGCCTTAAAAGAAAAAATGCTGTCAAAGATACATTAGAAGAAGGCGAATCTTTCCCTTTTAATAACAACGATCTAGTCTATAAAAAAACAGTAAAGGATATCACTCATCAGTCCAATGCGGTTGTCTTTTGTATTATGGACACCAGTGGCTCCATGGATCAGGTGAAGAAATATCTTGCTAGAAGTTTTTATTTTCTGCTTTATCAGTTTATCCAAACCCGATATAGAAATACGGAAATTGTATTCATTGCACACCATACAGAAGCGAAAGAAGTTTCTGAAGATGACTTTTTCCATAAAGTAGAATCAGGAGGTACTTATATATCTTCCGGATATAAAAAAGCTCTGGAAGTAATAGAAGAAAGGTATAACCCTTCTTTGTGGAATATTTATGCTTTTCACTGTAGTGATGGTGATAACTTCTCAGAAGATAATAAAGCAGCTGTAGAAACAGCTCAGCAGCTTTGTGATTTATGTAACCTGTTTGGATATGGAGAAATCAAGCCGGATACAGGATTTAGCTGGTCCGGAATGATTGATGAGTTTAAAAAAATACAATCAGATAACTTTATATCACTTCAGATAAGAGGAAAAGAAGATGTATGGCCGGCGTTTAAGAAATTCCTGACATTTGATAAAGCACAGTTTCAATAGGAGGAGTAAGTTAGTATATAACAAACTACCGCTTACATTCAAAATTTGTAATTCATAATTCAAAATTAATATCATGGCAGACTGGAGTATAAAAGACCTGGAAGAGTGGAATGAGAAGATTGAAGCTCTTGTAAAAGAGATGGGGTTGGATTGTTATCCTCAGGAGTTTGAGATCTGTGATTATCATGATATGCTGGGATATCAGTCCTATTCAGGTATGCCATCACGATACCCGCACTGGAGTTTTGGTAAGTCATTCGAAAAGCAAAAAATGGTTTATCAGCATGGTATGGGAGGCCTGGCCTATGAAATCGTTATTAATACCAATCCATGCCTTGCCTATTTAATGATAGATAATCCATTGTCTATGCAAATACTTACAATGGCGCATGTATTTGGACATAATGACTTTTTTAAAAATAATATTCATTTTTCTCAGACGAGGGCTGATCTTGCTTTAGAGATGTTTAAAAGGCATGCCAATCGGGTAAGGAGCTATATAGAAGATCCGGGTATTGGGTATGAAAAGGTGGAGAGAATTCTGGATGCTGCTCACGCGATCAGTTTTCAGTGTGACCGGAACGCTTTTCTTCGTGCGTTGACAGAAAGTGATTTTAGAAAAAGAAGTGATAATAAAGCTCAGGAAGATAAGTGGGAACATTTGACTTATAAAAATGGGCATCAAAATGTCGAAGTAAAACCCGACCTGGAGTATGACCTTATTCTTTTCATTCGGGATAATCAACCTTTCTTGTCTGAGTGGGAAAAAGACTTGTTAACTATCGTAAGAGATGAGACTCAGTACTTTCTCCCTCAGATGGAAACCAAAATTATGAATGAAGGCTGGGCCAGCTTCTGGCATTATACTATTTTGAACAGGTTAAACCTGCCGCCGAATATTCACATGGATTTTATCCGTTCGCATAACCAGGTGATAAGGCCACATGTAGGAGGGCTTAATCCTTACCATATAGGTTATTGCTTATTTAACAAACTTGCAGGTAGCGACGGACATCAGATTGAATATGAAATTAATAAACAAATATTTGATGTCAGAAGGATAGACAGAGACAGTTCTTTTCTCCGAAGGTTTTTAACACAGGAGTTGGCACAGGAACTACATCTTTTTGAGTACAGCACACAAGGCAATACGACATATATCAGTGAAATAGCCGACAAACACGGATGGGAAAAGGTAAGAGAATCATTGATTTCCAATATTGGGCTTAATTCAATTCCTATTATACAAGTGAAAGAAATATCTTCAAAAAACGAATTGATCTTAAAACATAATTATGATAATCGGGAACTTGAATTAAAGTATCTGGAAAAAACATTGGAACATGTGAATACACTTTGGGCAAATACGGTCATTATAGAAACAGTAATCGATAATCAGCCAACCCGATTTAAGTATAAAAATGGTAAGTTTTCCAGGATGGCCGATAAGCCAGAGAATAAATTATGATAAAAAGTGTGTGTGCTTTAACTATTTTTTTAAACTAACTTTTTAAAGACAGGCGATCAAAATCCTGTTTTTATTGTTTTCTAAACGTATTTGCTGTGTTTGAAAATAAAGTCAGGGAGTTTGTAACCCTTGATTAGTGTGGCTTCAACTATTAATTTTATTCAAAAATCAATACCTAATAATACATCTTAAAAACCTTCTGATATCGTGAAACGCTTTCAATTGTTGATTCTTCTGTCGCTTGTATTAACAACTACCCAAAGTCTTTTGGCTTCAACAGCAATAAAAACAGAAATAAAGTTGATCAATGGATCTTATAAGCTGTTTCGAGGAGGCAAGCCTTACTATATTAAAGGGGCAGGGGGAGTTACAAATATTGAAAAATTAGCAGCTTATGGTGGTAATTCCATAAGGACATGGAGTACCAATGAAAATACCAAGGCTTTATTGGATGAAGCATATAAGCATGGAATAACCGTGACTTTAGGCCTTCATGTAGAAAGAGAAAGGCATGGGTTCGATTATAATAATAAAGAAGCAGTAAAAGAACAGTTAGAAAAGCTGCGCCAGGAAGTGTTGAAGTATAAGGATCATCCAGCATTATTAATGTGGGGAATAGGTAACGAGTTGAACTTGCATTATACTAATCCTAAGGTATGGGATGCGGTAAATGAAATTTCCAAAATGATTCACGAAGTTGACCCGAATCATTTGACTACCACCATGAGTGCCGGCCTCCATAAGGAACAGATTACTTATATCAATGAGCATTGTACAGATCTTGACCTGATGTGTTTTCAGATGTATGGAGACCTGCCTTCGCTTCCGGAAAAAGTAAGGGCTTATGGTTGGAAAGGGGCTTATGTAGTTACAGAGTGGGGCCCTACGGGGCATTGGGAAGTACCTAAGACATTATGGGGAGCGCCTATAGAAGAGACGAGTAGCCAAAAAGCGAAAGTATATAAAGAGCGTTATGAAGCATCTATGCTGACGGACACTGCTCAATGTGTAGGATCATATGTTTTTTTGTGGGGACAAAAACAGGAGCGAACACCTACCTGGTATGGGCTGTTTCTGGAAGGAGGTCAGGAAACAGAAGTGATAGATGTAATGCATTATCTGTGGAATGGAGAGTACCCTGCGAACAAAGCTCCTCATATTAAATCTTTGTTGATTAATGATAAAAATGCGTATTCCAGTATTTATGTAAAGCCTGGCGAGAAAGTGTTTGCCAAGGCAGATGCTTTTGATCCTGAAAACGAAAACCTTGTTGTGCGTTGGGAGTTACTTCCTGAAAGTACCGACCTAAAGGAAGGCGGCGATCCGGAGTCCAGGCCTGTGGCAATTAAGGGAGTAGTAGATCGGTTTACTGCTTCTGAAATTACTTTTTCAGTACCAAAGAAAGAAGGGGCTTATCGATTGTTTGTTTATATCGAGGATGGAAATAATAATGCTGCAACTGGTAATATTCCTTTTTATGTAAAGAAGTAAGATCTGTTTCTTTGAAGGAGCAGGAAAGAATACCAAAGTAATAAATGATTGACTGTATTCTTATCTTACTCCTCCCGGAACATCATAAGTAATAAATAACTCGTTCCGAGAGGAGTAATGAGGACTTTTCATCAGAAACTAGTTTTTATCTCCTTATAACCTACTACACTTTTACCATTTACTGTTTTTTCATAAAGCAAAATGTCTTTATTTCCTATAGTGGTAAGAATTGGATGAGAGGCATCATCTTCTTCTCGGGTTAAGGTATGTACAGTTATACCATTTTTGCTATGCTGCTCCATCATTATTCTGTTATATCCGGTAGACTCGCTTTTAGTGTATTCCTGCCAAACAATAGCCAGATCTCCATTGTTCAACTGGCTTAACTGTGGATATTTGGCAAACTCATTGGCTGCTATTGACCTGCGTTTAGTATAGGTGGTAGCATTCAAGTCTGAGGTGGTATGATAAATACCTTTCCCATTTCCTAAAGTATACCAGGCATAGTGAAGGGTATCTTTTACTTGTAGCATACCTGGCCCTGCATGAGGACAACCTTTTATCATCCAGCCATCGTTGCTAATTTTTTCAGGGCCACTGAAAGCGCCTGTACTGTCGGTATATATGTGCATAATATCCCGTATGCTGCTATCTCCAATACCTCTATATAAAACATGAAGTTTGTTTTGTTGATCCAGATACATTTCCAACTTGCAGCATTGACAGGCAGGCCCGCCTATTTTTCCTGTTTCCTGAAACCCTTGTCCTTCTTTGGTTTGAGCCATGTATAGCTCCGAATGAGGAAGCTTGTTCCTTCCGTCCAGCCATATTGCTGCTACTTCACCGTTGGGAAGTCTTGAAAGAGCAGGAAACCCATGACTATGATCTGGTAAAGTATCATTATGTATGATGGTAGGGGGCGTCCAGGTGATTCCTTTATCGGTAGACATGGTATAAAAAATTTTTCCGGCATAGGAACTTTTCTCTGTAGGAATACGGACATGATAAACAACGATCATGGTACCATCTTTTTTAAAAGCTATTCGTGGCATTCCCTGTCCATGTCCATCATTACATCCAATTGTAGCGGGTACATACATTCTGTCGCCAAACTTATTGGTGCGTTCATCAGCAAAGGAAAATGCAACAATGTTTTTATTAGTGACACTGTCTTTTTCTATCCAGTAGATAAAAGTACTTCCGTCTACATATTGGCCGGTTAATGGTGTGGTAGCATCATTTTCGGGATCGGAAAGAATGGTGAACGTTGCATCTGCAATGTTGACTTGTTTATTATCCGTGCTCTGACAGGAATAGAGAAATAATGACGAAATCAAGGATAAGTATATGGTGGCCTTCATTCTGTTTTTATTTGCCGTTTATATGATACATTATTCCAAACGCGTATAATCTTGGTGCGGCAGGAGTATAGTTATCGCCGAAGTTACTTCTGCTGACAATGGTTGCGTATAGCTCATTGGTAATATTCATAACATTTAGAAAGACTTCAATATCTTTATAACTGTATCCGGTTCTAAGGTTTAAAATACTTATCCCTTTTAACCCGAATAATCCTTTATCTTCATAAAGAAATTTGTTGTCATAGTCTTTGTAATAGCTGCTTATTCGCTGATACTCCATACTGATTCTGAAGTTCGGAAAATATACCGGTTTATAACTGATTTCCGTATTCATGATCCATTTAGGAGCATTGGGCATTTCTTTATTATTATAATTCTCACCTTCTTTCAAAGTATATTCTTTGAATTTATGTATGGCATTGGTTCCTCCCAATCTGAAGTTAAAATGTCGGGAAGGAGACCAGCTAACACTGTATTCTATACCTTTATGTGTGGTTTTCCCTGCATTGCGATATTCTGTACTGTTATCAGGAAGCCGGTAAGTAATGATCTCATTGATGCCATCCATTTGATAAACAGTTAAGTCTGCATATACTTTTTTGTCAAATAAGTACATCCATGTACCAACTTCGTAATTATTGAAATAGGCTGCTTTAATTTCAGGCACTTTTACTCCCCTGTATAATTGGTTAATAGTAGGAGGAGAAAATCCACGGCTGAAATTAATATAACCTCCTTTGCCATTACCTGCATTGTAGGTAGCGCCAAGTTTGGGGGTTACATTATTAAAGCCATTGCTTTCATCCGGAGCTCCTGAGAAAGCCGAAGGTGGTAAATGGTTGTCGTATTTAAAATCAATTCGGTCGTATCTGACTCCTGCAATTACTTTTACTTTTTTAATTGGAGTAAACTCTATTTGAGTATAGGCAGCTGAGTTTAATAATTGGGCATCATAGTCAACCAGTAAAGAGTCTTTCCTCTCACGGAAGCCGGTATAAATTCCGGAATCAGGATCGCGGTCTATCTGAAGGTAATAAGACCAATAGTTGTTGGGAGAGTAGTCAGCTGTAAACCCTCCGATAAGTTTTGCATCCAGTAGTTTTATCTTATAAGAAGTTTGGGTTATAAAACCATAACTGGAGAAACTGTTTTCGTTTATCTCACCATGTGCCAGGGTTGGGTTGTTTGCTACTCTTCGGATAGTGTAATTGGGTAATTGGCCAATTACATTATATCGATAAAATAAAGTAGCGAAGCTTTCCGTATTTTTGTTCCATTGTTTGTTGGCAGTAATTCTGCCTCGATAAGCACTTACTTTTCTATAAGTGAAATTGGCTAGGCTCTTGTATTCTCTTTTATAGAAAGAAGCACTGTCTACACTACCTCCGGTTTCCGAATCATATTCATTGGCAGTGAATGAAGCAGTAATTTTAGTTTTTTCATTGGCAACTATATCCAGTTTGAAAGTCAGAGATAGTTTGTCATAATCTGTAAAGGTTTGCCATCCGTTTCTTTGCCTTGCCATGTATCCTCCGGCATAATAACCTACTTTCCTGGTAAGGTAGGCAGATGAGTTAAACTGAGTTCGGAAATAGCCGTAGTTATCCATTTGGATACCCACTTTGGCAGAGGGAATATATCCCGGATTTTTAGTTATAAAGTTAATAGCTCCCCCAATGGCTTCGCCTCCATATAAAGAAGATGCCGGCCCTTTGATTACTTCAATGCTATTAGCAGATAAAGTATTAATTTCAATGAGTGCATTATGATTAAAGACTCCGGGCGGCCTTATGGGAATACCGTCCTCCAGATATAAAAAGTAGGCATTATAGCCCATGGGTTGTCGAATGCTCATGGCATGTTGTTCGTTGTTAAGGTTAACCATGGCTACTCCGGGTATTTTGTTAATTACTTCATGAACCAGAGAAGGCTTGGCTTCATCAATCATACCTGGAGATATCCTATGTATAGCTACCGGAGCGTTAGATCTGTCTTGTTTTTCACGGCTTGCTGTTACAATTACTTCCTGCATGGAAGCAGGATCTTCCTCAAGTTGAATAGTAATCTGCTTATCCGGAGTAACTATTAACTGTTTTCTTTTAAAGCCTAGTAAAGAAATATGAAGGGTATCTTCTTCTTTTACAGAAAGTATAAAACTTCCATTAATATCAGTAGTAGTGCTTGATTCCGATGTTTTTACCATAGCACCTGTTAAAGGCTCTTTTGTTTCAGCAGCTATTACCTTGCCGGAAATAGTTTGTTGGGCATAGCTGATAGTAGCAGCCAGCAATAATGCTAAACAGCATGAAAAAATTTTCATGGTATTTAAGATTAAGATATTACTTGATTATAAGGTTTTGTTACTGGGTAAATGATGTAATTGGAATATCCTGAATCTTAGGATAGGATAGAACAATTACTTTAACATAACCGGTTCTATGAAGCGGCCTGCTTTTTTACCCAACAGAAAAACAATAAGAGTTATCTTAACCTTTTTTGGGAGGAGGAGAAAGGATAGAAAGTGTGCTGTTTAATAAGTCTGGAGTATAATCCGCAAAGACAGGTGTGTGCTTGCTATCTGACTGTGGAACTAGGCTTAATTCAATATAAGTAAGATAGTCGATTTCTACTTTTGTTTCAGACTTTACTTGCTGAGTTTGTTCCTGTGCGGCTTTACTGATCTCTTTCTTTAAGTAACATACCCCGTTACAAGCTAACTCCGGTTTGTCTTTATTTTCACACAAGACAGTTGAAATGTAATGGTAGTTTGCTTGGTAGTTTAGTATAGGCTGAAAAATTTTGAATGGGTTTAGCAGATATACTGCGAGCAGTAACCAGGCGATTATGTGATAATATCGTTTTTTTCGGTTGTACATGCTTTAGTATCTGCTAGTGGTATTTTGAAAGCCCAAATATAATTATAGAATTTTAATATTAATATTAATTGTATATCATTTTTTGCTATCACCCTCGGAGCTTATTGTTTTGAATAGCCTTAAATTCTTGAAAGTAAATATAGATGTTTGATTGGTTCCATGCTGTATGGTCTGTAGGAATTAGATAATTGTTATGTCAGATGAAAAAAGTGTTATCATCATTGGGGTGATTAAAGAAATGAAAATATGGTTTCGGGAATAACTTCTTGAATATTAGTGCTTTGAATAAGGTGGTTGTTGTAAACCTTGTGAGGTATGATTATTTTAACCAAAAATCAGTATCATCAGAATGAAAGTGATGATAAATGACAGATACATAAGCAGGTCAACTATAAAATAGTCTTTATACTTGTCGTAAAATTTTTTAATCTTATTCATAGTTTTTATACAAAAGTAGTTGTTTTGGAGGGATTATGCAACGCCGGGAAAGTAAACTTTTACAGTGGTGCCTTCTCCCAGCACGCTTTGTATGCTTATTTTGCCACCTGCATTTTCAATAGCTCTTTTTACAATATATAAACCTATGCCTGTACCTTCCACGTGTGTATGAAAACGTTTAAACATTTTGAATATTTGTTTCAGGTTATCCTCTTTGATTCCTAAACCATTGTCTTTTACTTCCAGGATACAATATTTTTTATCGCTGTAGCTTCTGATCTCTACGATGGGATCTCTTTCAAAGGATTTATATTTAATGGAATTTGAAATAAGGTTATAAAGAATACTTCTGAAATCGGCTTTGGAAAATCTTATTGATTTGCAATAGGATGGATTGACAAATATAGTGGCATTGGATTTTTGTATCAACGGTTCTAGCGATGCTTTTATTTCTTCAACTACTTCCACGATATCGTTGTCAACAATGTCTTCTTCTCTTCTTTTTTGAACTTTGGCTATTTCTGTCAGGTCCTTTATAGTCGATTGAAACCGCTGCACTGATATATTCATCAACTTCACAATTTCAGCAATTTCTTCGTCTTTAACCTTGTTAGCAACTAAAGAATATTGTAGTGCATTGATCAATCCTTCTATATTGGAAACAGGGGCTTTCAGGTCGTGTGAAGCGGTATAGACAAAGTTGTCCAGGTCAATATTGGTTTTAACTAATTGCTGGTTGGTTTCCTGCAGACGTTTAATAGCTAGTTTGCTATCAGTGATATCATGGACTGTACCAATTACTTTGATTGGATTTTTATTTTTATCAAAATAAACCTGGGCATTGGCTTTTATCCACCGTACTTCATTATTGTCATATCGGACAATACGGTATTCTATATCAAACTTTCCATTGTTATGGCCTTTTAGTGCGGCTTGTAATGTATCCTTTACATAAGGCTGGTCTTCGGGATACACTCTTTCCAAAAAAGTGTTATCGGTAATAATAGCATCCTCCGGAAGGCCTACTATCTTTTTGGCTCGAGGAGTCCAAAATCGTTCTCCTTTGGTAAGGTAGGTTTCCCATGTTCCAAGCTCCATAGCTTCCATCGCCAGTTTTAGCCTTTCCTCACTTTCTGCAAGTTCGTTGGCCATTTTTTCGAGTTTTAAGACAGAGATTTTACGGTCTTCAATATCGGTAGCAGTGCCAATCCATAAATAAGCTTCGCCTTTTTCATTTTTTATAGGAGTAGATTTTAATAAATGCCAGCGATACATACCGTCCGACCCTCTTTTGATTCTGCATTCCATTTCAAAACCTTCGTCTCTGGAATATGCAGAAGCTGAAATAGTAAGAAATTTCTTCAAGTCTTCAGGATGGATAGCAGATTTCCATCCCAGGTCTTTTGCGCTTTCAAATTTAAATCTTGTGTAGGCAAACCACCGGCTATTAAAATAGTTGATAGTTCCGTTTCTGTCATTGGTCCATGCGATATGAGGAATACTTTCAAATAGTATTTCAAACTTGTTGGCTATTTCCTCAGAGGTTTTTCTGGCTAATACCTGTTTGGTTACATTTGACCCTAAAACAATAACGCCCTCTACTTTGCCCTGAGTATTCTTTTTGGCATGATAGAAGAATGTATAATATTCTACTCTTGTCCGGTTATTGGTCCATACAGGAAATTCATTTCCAATAAAACTACCGCCTGTAGCGTAAATATTTTTAAGTATTTCAAATATCCCTTGTTCTTCAAATTTCGGGATAATTTCTATTAATTTTTTGCCCAGGATATTTTTATTGGGAAAGATATTTTGAAAAGTAGGATTGGCCCATTCAATAATAAATTCCGGCCCGCTATATATTGCTATAAAAAAAGGGGCCTCTGAGAAAAGCGAAATAAATTGTTCATAATGGTTAAATTTTTGCTCCTTGCTTTTTTCTTCGGTAATGTCCCGGGCTACACAATAAATACTCTCTCCGGAAGGAAATGCCGTCCATGATAAGATTCTATAACCACCTTCTTTGTGTTTATACCTGTTGATAAATCGTAATACCGATTCACCTTTTTTGATTTTTTTCATTTCCTCCGTAGTGGAGGTTGTATCGTCAGGATGGACAAAGTTTATAAATGGAACTTGTAGTAATTCTTTTTTAGAATACCCCAGGTGTTTTTCCCACGCAAGATTTATTTCTTTAAAATACCCGTCAATGCCTGCTATGCAGAGCATGTCGTTAGAGTATTCAAAAAACTTTGCGAGTTCAGATTCAAACTGGACTGATGTCACATTTCCCATAGCCAATATCCAAAAACAATAAAATGTAGTTGATATCCTTTAATTACTAAAAGAGATTTTTTCAGGTATTGTTGGGAAGAATGCTAAATTTTAATGTGTGAGTCCAATATATTTTTGAAAGTGCATCGAAATGTCTTTTGAATCTGCTGTCTTAAATTTATATTTCTTCTCTGTTGTCATGAAAAACCATTAATGGAATATGGATATGATAGGAAATTTTCTCAGATAAGCTTCTGTTATAGTATTTTTCAAAAGTTCCTCTTTTCCTTGTATTCATTACTAAAAGGTCAATCTGGTTATTTAAGACGTATCTTTCGATACCGGCTTCGATATCTTCGTCTTTTATTATTTTGAAAATAATATTGTTATAATTGATACTTTGGGCCAGCTTAGTTCTGTATTCTGCTACTCCGAATTTTTCGAATTCATTGTCTGAATCTGTTACATGGAGTAAAGTAATGGAAGCATGGAAAAGATGGGCCATCCATATAGTTTCTTTTAATGCAGGGATATCAGTGTCCAGATAGTCTGTGGCGTAGAGTATATTCTGTATGTTTTTGTTGGTAGCCTCCATTGGTATGGCCAATACTGGGCAACGGGCTTTTTCTATCACTTTTGCCGTGGTGCTTCCAAAGATTACGGTATTGATAAAACTACCTCCTTTATTTCCCATCACCACCAGATCTATATTTTTATCATCAATAAGTTTTATGATTTGGTCGCCGGCCGGGCCATCTTCAACAAGGTATTCAATGGATATAGAGTAATTAGCTAAAATTTCCTGGCGGATATTTTCCAGATTGCTCAAAGCAGCCTCTCTGCTTTCTATAATTTCGTTTTGAATAATATCATAGGGTATTTCCGTGCTTATGATAGGGTAATTAACGGCATGAAATAAAATGAGCTCAGCGTCTAACTTTTGGGCTATATGTACTGCAAAGTCCATTGCATGTTTAGCATTGGAGGAAAAATCGGTCGGAAACAATATTTTTTTAATTATTCTATCCATAATGTTAAAACTCTTATTGAATTTGATTTGTTTGTTCGTGATTATATTGACAAAGATAATTAATAGGAAAAGAAGAATGATGAGAAATATTGGGTAATAAAGTGATTTATATCATTATAGGTACAATATAAATAAAACAATAGCTTATCCACATGAAGCAGATAAGCTATTGTTTTGTTTGCTGGTTGAATAATTACTGCCTAAAGTAATTATTTGATAACAGTGAAACGTTTCATCATTTTACCAGACGTAGATTCGAAGGAAACTATATACATTCCCTGTTGGTAATTTTCCAAGGGTATGGTAACAAATTTTGATGAAGCAACAGGGTAAGTTGCGATAATATTCGAAACCATGTCATAAATTACCACATTACCTTGTTCGCTGGTTTCAGGAAGTATAATATGTAATTCGGAAATGGCGGGTATTGGGAAAATAGAAAAACCTGAATTGTCTTCTGCCCATGAATAGTGAATACCGGTAATCGTAGGAGTGATGGTTAAGGTAATGGATGCCGTAGCCGAAGCATTGTCGTCATCAAATGCTATAGCAGTAACAGTATAATCTCCCGGAGTTAAATCAGGGAGTGTGTATGTATAAGGACTTGCGGTAGCTTCACCCAGTTTATTGGCTCCGTTATAAAACTCTACTTTAGTAATAGAACCATCGGAATCAGTTGCGTTGACATTGATAGTAACCGAAGTACCTTCTTTGAAGGAAGCATTATTGGCAGGGGAGCTGATGCTAATGGTAGGAGGTACATTGGCTACAATTGTAAAGGAAACAGATGCTGAAGATGAAGCATTGTTATTATCGATGGCAGTAGCAGTAATGGTATAGTTACCGGGAGTTAAACCGGTTAGCGTGTGCGTGTAAGGACTTGTGGTAGCTTCACCCAGTTTATTGGCTCCGTTATAAAACTCTACTTTAGTAATAGAACCATCGGAATCAGTTGCATTTGCATTTATAGTAACCGAAGTACCTTCTTTGAAAGAAGCATTATTGGCAGGGGAAGAAATGGTAATAGTTGGAAGGTTGTTGGGTACTTGTTCTATTTCAAAATAATTAACATTGGTACCTTCGTTATCCCAGAACAATCTTAATATTTGAGTTCCTGCATTTAAATTAATATTGTTTACAGTTACTGTTTGCCAGTTTTGCCATCCACCGGTGTTGGGTATATTTACGGTAGTAACAGTAGTGCCATTCATTTCTACGTGCAACTTTCTATCGTTCATAGGAGTTGCGATTCTGAATTTGAAATTATATTTAGTGGTTGAAGCAACATTTACCGTATATTCTAACCATTCTCCTGTGTTAGTCCAGCCGATATTATATCCACCTTCTACACAATCCTGAATATCTACTTCGTCGTTTCTGTAGCTGAAACCTTCATTTTCAGGAGTACTATCGTAGTAAGAGATATCCTGGCCGCCTGTATCATAGTCTTCTGCTTCTATCTTACCGGGAATATTCCACGGAGTATCTCTGTCATAAGGACTTTGAGTAACTTCTCCGGAGCTGCAGTATGAAGTTTTGAGCGCATTATAACCAGGTTTGGGATTTCTGTAAATATCTACGATTCCCCAGTATTCTTCATTGGCAAATCCATCATAAGGAACACCGCCATTGGTAAATCCACCTGTATCTTGTGTGTTGGGGTTGCCGGCTTTCCACCATTCGTCTGACCATTCAAAGAAGCAGACCCCAGAACACACACCATTGTATTTGGTGGCATTATTATTTACACTGTTCCAGAGTTTAGGAATAGCCAGAGCTGGTGCATTGGGATCGGGGTAGCTGTCGCCGCCGGTTTCTCCTAAGAACATAGGCTTATCACTCCTTGCAGCCCAGTCGGTAAATAAAGTGCCTAAGTTGTCGCTTCGGTAAATATTCATCCCCCATACTTGTACATTCGGACAGGCATTAATAGCGTCTATTCCCGGTAACTCTCCATGAACGGTGGCAACTGGATGATTAGAGTCCAGCGCTGTGGTATTACCGGCTGCGGTATTTAATAAACTATACCAGTTGCTCAGGTTGTTATTAAACCAGTCAGGGTGGTAGTTAAATTCATTTCCATGTACCCACATTAATATTGCCGGATGATCTTTATAGGTGTTAATATAACTGGTGTAGGTTCCATTTTGAGTTTGCTCCAATGTAAAACCTATTATAACCTTTATCCCTGCTGCTGCAAATTTGTCCAATACACTCTTATCGTTGATAGGGCTGTAAGTTCTTATGGTATTGATGCAGGCGGCTTGCATTAAGGTAATGTCCTGATCAACGTTCGAATAATCGGGAGTCCATGTTACGCCTATGGCAACAGGTGAATAACAAATCCCTTTGATTTGATACAGTTCTCCATCTACCAGAATGTTTCTGCCATTTACCGTGACTTGGGCAAAGCCTGAAAAAGGTAATAAGGCAATAAGAAGGATAAGTAAAAATTTATTCATCGATTAAGTTTTATGTTGGTTGTTTATAAATTAAAGAAAATAGATGATAAATCAAAGGTAGGTAAATCAGAGTTTCCCACCTTTTTTACGGGCTTTTAGGGCAGGATGTTATAAGATGTTGTAAACTGGCAGGTTATGTTTTGTTATTATTTGGAAAGCCGGGACTTTATTTCCATTCGGTTTATTTTTCCGGAAGCTGTTTCAGGGAATTCAGGCAAAAAGTATATTTCCTTAGGTGACTCATATTTTAACAGAACCTGGGCCAGTTGAGCTTTTAATAATGCTATCTTTTCAAGTGGCAGGACTTTCCCTTCAATAACCAGTACCAGTT
>DATCKK010000428.1:0-9577 GCA_036562325.1 Cytophagaceae bacterium
ATTCTTGAACAGATCAGCCACTATGGCTGCATAAGGAGATTCTTCTTTTTTCTTTTTCATTTTGGGTATCAGTTAAGTTAATAAATTTTCTCTTCTGATACACCCTAATAATCACAAAAACACAAAATTCTTTATACTACCTTCGTCGGCATCAAAAGAATATTGAAATGTCCACAATAATTGCGCTCAAGAAAAGCAACACCAAGAGACAAAAAAATAAATGTCCTAAAGCATACTTAAATCTCAACATACTATACCCCTCTTTTTCTCTAAAGCTTTTCCAGCTATAGTAAAGTCCGAATGGAGCCAACACAAACAAGCTTAAGATTGGCAGTCCAACAAGAAGATCAAATAAATCCGTAAGTTCAATATACTTTTTAAGCACCAATGGCTTAACGAATACAGATACAATTATTGCAAATAGAACTAATCCACCATATACCCTATAAAGCCTTACCGATTTCTTCAAATATTTCGGTTTATCTTTTTTCTGCATTTCCTTTATTTCATCCATATACTTGCCACTGCAAATCCTGTTATTACTGCATCAATATTCTTCAATGTTTCCTCTTTATTTTTTAAGCGTTGATAATAATGTATCAAGCTCATTTAAGATCATTGTAAATCCTTCTTTGAAGCCCAATTCAATCATCTTCTCCATTCTCTCGCGGGATTCATTGTAAATAGAGATATACACCGTTGTAACTCCATTAAGTTCGCTGAAAGTAATATCCCAATTTGAACCCGGCAATTGAGGGTTTTCGTCTTTGTCAGCAAATGCATTTAAAAATTTAAAGTTGGTTTTTGGGCTTATTGAAGTGTATTCTTGTATTTGCCAACCCAGCTCCACCCTTTCCGGACTCACCATCGCATAAAATCTACGCCCACCTACTTTGAAGTCCATATATATAGTTTTGGATTGTAACGGTTTAGGCGCCCACCATTGATCCAGAATTTCAGGATTTATCCACGCTTCCCATACCAATTCATGGCCTGCGTTAAATTCACGTTTTATATTTACCGTGTTATTTTCTTTGTCCACGGTGAGTTGGCATACTTTCTCTTTGTTGATTTTTGACCAGGTGCTATTGGGTTTTCGTTTTCTGTTATTGATTCCCCTCTATAATCGACTGTTTGTCTTTTAACAGATTGATTTTTCGTAAAAACTCAGTCTCGATTTGCGATTTTGTCATATTATCACTTATCATTAGTAAACTATTATCGTCTTGTTTTAAATCAAGTGCATTAACAATATTTTGAGCATCACGATTTGTTGTCGAGTTCGCAATAATTACTTTTTGCTTTTCTAAATACTCTTTAGTTGCTTGAACTAAAAGATGTGTAACATCTTTAGTTGCCCAAATATTTAATACTGTAGCATACGCATTGGTGGAAAAATTCTCTCCATCTTCCTTTTTGAATGCTGTTCCACTTGAAAAGAAAACAGGAACATTAGCTTCAATTGTTGTAGAAGTTCTTTTATATTTATCAACATTAAGAGTCATTGACTTAAACAAGTACATATGATCATATTGAAATAATTGTAGTGTTGTATCCCGCAGGTATCGTTTAACTAGTGATATTTTGTCTATTTCACTCATTTCATTAAAAAGGGCATTTATTGATTTACCATTAGGTCCAGACCATACCTGAGTCCCTATGTCATTTAAAGTATATTTAAGTTTATATAATTCATCTCTGGATACATTCAAATTCACACTTGCAATCCCAGGGGCAGTTCCTTTGTTGTCTGATATAAAGTTTCCTGAAAAAAAGACTTCAATTGTTCTGTTTAAAGAACCAAATTGAATAGGTGATATCTCTGCTTTCAATACAGTTGGTTCAATTCTGTCAATCTCTTCACCATTTTTCCTTAATGACAAACCACCAAAAAATGTTTTATAGGCTACATCAGCTGATAAAATCTTTTCACTTCCTTTTGGGGGAGTATAGTTAAGTTGATTAATTAGTTCTTGATAAGATAGCTCATCAGTTGGTATAGTATTAACATTGAGTGTTAAATTCAATTCTATTTGTTGATTCTTCTTGGAAATTACCCGCTCATCAAACTTAAAGTTACCTAAGCCATCAACAAAACCTGTTACATAGATTTTTTTATCTTTTTTGACGTCTTTCACCTTAATATATTCAGAACTTGTGAAATTACCTATGACAGTTTGGCTATATACCTCTACAAATGATTCAGTTGGGCTTATTGGTTCTCCACTCGTAATCTTTAATTGGATTGTCTTGTCTGTAAAATTGTTAATCTTTACATTAATTTGAGCCTGAATTTTTAAAGTCAATATCAAAAAAATAAGAAGCAATATCTTTTTCATATTATTAAATTTTGTTTACTATGGCTTACAATTTCTCTTAACGTTTCGGTATTTTACCAGGCAAGTATATTCTCACACCAATAAAATAGAACGGCAGGAATTTAGCAAAACATTTATTAAAATACTACACGTCAACACCTTATTATTTCAAACATTAAATTCAATCAGGTGTTTGATAAAGAAAATAGGTTAGATTATCTCTAAAAATATACTTTCCATTATTTTTTACTGAGGAGTTTTTAGAGGCAGAACCGGAGTCCGAGGCAACAAAACGATATACACTTTTCCTGTCTGCTTTTATTGTACCAATCAATTGAAAATTTCTGGATTGTATATACTTCAAATCAGAAAAGTGATTTGATGTCAAAATATAGCCGGCTGATTTGACATAAGGCAAAAAGTACCTGGTAATATCTCCGGCAAATATGGAAAGCAGCAAACCATACTCTTTGTTAAGTTTGATCTCATCCTTACCAAACGTAGCATGTATAAACTCTAAATTACATTGCTCTTTGTAACTCTTTTCACCATCAATCAGTCTTAAAACGGATTCTTTTTGATTAAAAAACCGGGCTACTTCGTCTGATTTATCGGTATAAGTTACTTTACTAAAGTAAAAGGAAGGTGTAATATGAAACGAACAACCGGGATATAAAACTTTCTGATTGCCTAATGTTTTATAAAGAAACTGAAACAATCCTTTCCGTTCAAAATCCAATTGACGATAAAGTGTATCATATTTTTGTTCAGCCCAATCCATAATTATTTCAATGGTAGTTACATTTTACTGTTATTTCTTTGCCGGCAACGCTCCTTCTCCCAATGGCTTAAACATACAGTCTTAGCTTTCTGATCTTTGTAATATGTATCAAATGCCAATATCATGGTTAACACTTTTTTCTTCTTGCATCCTTTGAAACAAAACCGGCTTGGCAATGATATATTTCATCAAAATAAAATAGTGTTTTGCCGAATCAACTTTCGAAATATTGATACCATTTTTCACCACCTTCTTTACAAGACAAAGTGGCCAAAAACAACAAACAGAATGTCGTCCTCAATCCATACATCCATATGTTCATTGGAGAACCGCTTTTCCGTAGCCTGGTTGATCATAGTGGTAAATAGTTTAGATCTTATTAATGGTTGAACAGCTATTATTAATCAAAAAAATTGAACCCATAAATCACGCGGTAAATATACATAGAACAAACAAATAACCAATAAAATTATTTTACTTTTTTACTATTTTTATTTACAAACCCCTTTGCCGGAATTTCCCGCACAAACAAGGCTTTCATGAATTGGGTTATTCTGCATTGGCAGATCAAATCCCGAATCATGATAAAGTCTACTTATAGTAAAATCGAGAGTATAAATGAGTCCATACGAGTAGTCAAAGAAAAAAAGTTGTTACATAATCTTACGGAAGATGAAGCCTGCAATGGCAGAGAAATAAGCATGTCAAACAAAAGACTTATCAATTTCGGTTCATGCAGTTACCTTGGCCTGGAAACCGATGAACGCTTAAAGGATGCAGCGATTGACGCTGTTCAACGGTACGGGACACAGTTTTCCTGCTCCAGGACGTATTTATCGCTAAAGCTTTATAGAGAACTGGAAGATCTATTGTCTGCTATCTTTCCGGCAAGGCCGGTCCTGTATTCCACTACCTCCCTGGGGCATAAAGCAGTTATTCCTATTGTGGTAGAAGATACGGATGCCTGTATTTATGATCAGTACGCGCACATCTCCATGCAGGAAGAAATCATAAAACTGCAGGCAAGAGGCGTAAAAGTAGCTATATGCCGGCACAACCGAATGGATGAGGTGGAACATAAAATCAAGCAACTTGAAAGCAAATACCGGAAAATATGGTATTTCACGGATGGTGTATTTTCAATGTATGGAGATGTAGCGCCTTTCGAACTGTTAACACAATTGCAAAAAAAACATTCCTGTTTACATCTTTACATCGATGATGCCCACGGAATGAGCTGGACAGGCACACATGGCGCAGGCTATTGTTTGTCGCACATTACTTTCAACAATAAAATAATCCTCAGCACTTCTCTTGCCAAAGGATTTGCTTCGGCAGGCGGAGTATTTTTATTTGGGGATGCAGCCCTCTATGATAAGGTGCAGTTATGGGGAGGGCCTCTCACCTACTCCGGCCCGCAACAGCCTGCTGTATTAGGCGCTTCGATAGCTTCTGCCAAAGTGCATCTTAGCGCAGAACTCTTGTCATTGCAACAATGGCTCGCTTCTAAAATTGCTTATTGCAATGATTTGTTAAAATCAAAAAATATCCCGATGATTGCAGCCACCAACACGCCGATTTTCTTTATTGGCATAGGCACGAACAAAGTAGCCTGCAATCTGGTAAGCCGCTTAATAAATGAGGGCTTTTATACGAATATCTCCGTGTTTCCTGCTGTATCGGAGAATTGCTCGGGCATACGCTTTACCATTACCAATCACATTACGTTTCAGGACATCCGGAATCTGGTAAATGCTATTGAAACCCACCTGCCACTGGCTTTATCCGAAGAACATCGATCTGCATTAGATATTTCAAAAGCCTTCAAATTAAATATCACCTTGTTTGAAAATATTCTATCCAGAAACAATGGCCTGAAGTTGCAAAGTGTTAATAGCATAAACAACGTAGCCCCCCAGGTGTGGAAATTGCTGGAACAAAAGAACAACAGGCTGACCCGGGTTAATCTGCAAATATTTGAAAAAACTTTTTCGGGAAATCCGGAAAAACAAAACAACTGGACATTTCATTACTTCACCATCAAAGACCATAATGAAGAGGTGGTAATAGCTACCTTCTTCACGGAGTTATTTCTTAAAGACGATATTTTACTTCCGTCCGATGTATCGGATAAAATCGAATGGATACGCAGAAAAAGCCCTGATTTCTTATGTTCCCGTAGTTTGCTGATGGGCAGCCTGCTCAGTGAAGGAACACATATCTATATTAACTCATCTCATCCGGAGTGGCTGGAGGCGCTGGAACTACTCATGGATCAGATAAATAGTTTAAAAGAGCGTAATCATATCCAATTGGTATTGCTCAGAGATTTTCATACCGATGAAAAAAACTTACACGAATATTTTATGGGCCATGGCTATATCCCTTTTAAAATGCCGGAAACGTATTCGTTAAACATAAAGCCCTATCCTAACGAAGAAGCATTTGTCAAATCGCTGGTACACCGCAGAAGACGTCATTTAAAAAAAGATGTTTTGAGGCTGCAACATTACTTTAGTTATGAATGTGTTTCCCAAGTGCCTGAAAAAATGATTTCTGTTTTATACAATTTATACCAACAGGTAAGCCGGAGAAATTTGTCGATAAATATTTTTCCATTACCTGAAAAATTACTTCAGCACATTAATCACTCGGAGCACTGGGAATTTATATTGTTACGGCTCAAAGGCAATAAAGAGCCGGTGGCATTTGTAGCGGCTTATAAAAGTGAAACGTATAAAAGTTATCATCCACTTATTATTGGATTAAACTATCAGCACACCGAATATAAGATATATAAGCAAATGCTATACAGAGCCATTACCAGGGGAATTGAGTTGCAGTATCATAAAATATATTTGGGAATTTCGGCTGACCTGGAAAAAAGAAAAATGGGTTCAGATGCAGAAAGAAACATGATCTATCTGCAAACGGATGATAACATCAATCAATCGATCATTGAAAATATATGGAACAATCCCGGAAATAAACTGATGTATTCCGAAAGCACTTAATCATAATATTTATGAGGTTTATGAGGCTATCCCGCAGGGATTAATTATTATTTCTCTATAAGATAACTTTTAAAAACATATGTCTCAGGTATTTCTTCTTATAAGGATGATCAATAGTAAAGGCAAAATAAATGCGATGCTTCTCTGTTTGCTTTATTATTTTTCCTTCTTATCTTTATCTGAATACAAGATTTATTAGTTAAATCAAAAGGAATTATCAAAGTAAGGAACGCGTTTATTCTATAAAAATAACTTCATGCAATTATCCAAAGAAGAGTTCGAAAGCAGGTTAAATGAAAGCCAGGATATTTTATTAAATGCCATGGCGAATGATCCTGAAATTGATTTGGAAAAGTTTTATACCATGACTTGTATATTGGAGAATATTACTTTTTTCAGTGGTATTATTTACAGTGTACTAAAAGAGAAAAAAGAAGGAGATTATTAATTTCTTACAGTTTCATTTTATTGAAACTGTAAGAAATACCTTTACCCCATGAGGAGCTTTCCTGCTACTACTTCGATTTTATATTTTGTAGCCTCTTTTTCATCTCCTCTTCACTCACCTCTTCTATATGAGTTGCTATCCACCACTGCATCCCGGAAGGGTCCTGTACGCCTCCGGCGCGGTCTCCATAAACTTCATTTTGCACAGGCATTAAAGAAGTAGCACCTGCCTCCAATGCTTTCTTATACACTTTATCTACATCCTCTACATATAAATAGATCATGGAAGGCTTAGCCGGATAATTTTCCGAAGCCTCTGCCAGCATAATATAAGAGTTTCCAATTTGTGCCTGAGCATGCATAATGGAGCCATCCTCATTCTTTATCTCATTGATTATTTTCGCATCAAATGCTTTTTGAATAAACTGTAATACCTTATCGGCCCCTTTCAGTATCAGATAAGGCGTAACGGTATGAAAACCCTCCGGTATCGGGTTTACTTTAGCTGTTGCCATATTTTGATCGTTTAATTGTTTTTTATAAAATAAAATGAATTAGGCCTAAAAATGTTTTTACCGGAAACGATAGCTACTATCTGTTGAATGGAAACAAGGCAAAGGATATTCAAGGAGAAAATTAAAAAATTCAATCAGGAAGGATATTTCATTATAAAAAAACCGGGGACAATAATTATAAATTACTATCCCCGGTTTTAATTACCCGTTTTTTTCTAGCTGTTGGTTTCTTTTAACATTACATCATGCGCACCACCTTCTATAATGCTGGTAGAGGACACCAGGGTAATTTTAGCTTTACGTTGTAGCTCAGGTATACTCAAACACCCGCAACTACACATAGTGGATTTAATCTTACCCAATGTTAAATTTAAGTTATCTTTTAACTTACCGGCATAAGGCACATAGCTATCCACCCCTTCTTCAAACTTCAGGTTTTCACTATCACCCATATCGTAACGCTGCCAGTTACGCGCCCTGTTAGAACCTTCCCCCCAATACTCTTTCACGAAGTTTCCTCCTACTTTAAGCTTTCTGGTAGGGCTTTCATCAAAGCGGGCAAAATATCTACCCATCATCAGGAAATCTGCTCCCATGGCAAGCGCCAATGCCATGTGATAATCCTGCACAATACCGCCATCACTACAAATAGGAATATAGATACCTGTCTCTTCAAAATATTCGTCTCTCGCTTTTGCCACTTCTATAACTGCCGTAGCCTGTCCCCTTCCGATTCCTTTCTGCTCTCTGGTGATACATATAGAGCCACCGCCAATTCCTACTTTCACAAAATCAGCACCGGCATTAACCAGATACATAAACCCATCTTTATCTACCACATTGCCCGCTCCTACTTTTACAGATTCGCCAAAGGTCGATTTAATATACTTTAAGGTTTCCATCTGGTATTCTGAAAAACCGTCGGATGAATCAATACAAAGTACATCGGCACCGGCTTCTATCAGTTGAGGTACGCGCTCTTTGTAATCTCTGGTATTGATTCCCGCACCTACTACCAGCTTTTTGTTTTTATCCAGCAGTTCCAAAGGGTTTTCCTGATGCGCATCGTAATCCTTGCGGAACACGAAGTATTGCAGGTTTTGATTTTTATCAATGATAGGAAGGCAGTTCAACTTATTCTCCCAGATTTTATCATTCGCCTCTGATAAGCTTATCCCCGCTTCTCCCACAATAAGGTTGGAAAACGGCGTCATAAACTCTTTCACCTTTTTACTAAGGCTATCTTTGCTTACCCGGTAATCTCTGCTTGTAACTACTCCCAGCAACTTTCCATTAGATGTACCATCGTGGGTTATGCCTATGGTACCATGCCCGGTTTTCTTATTCAGCGCAATAACGTCTGCCAGCGTATGTTCAGGAGTAAGGTTGGCATCACTTACAACAAATCCCGCCTTGAACTTCTTTACCTTTCTTACCATTTCACACTGGTCTTCTATAGACTGAGAACCGAAGATGAATGAAAGCCCTCCGTTTCTTGCCAGGGCAATAGCCATTCCGTGGTCGGAAACCGATTGCATGATCGCCGATACAAAAGGAATATTCAGGATAATATCGGATTTCTCTCCTTTTTTGAATTTTGTAACCGGTGATTTTAAAGAAACATTATCCGGTATACAATCCTTCGTGGTAAGGTCAGGTATGAAAAGGTATTCGTTGAAAGTTCTTGAAATTTCGTTAAAATAAATCGCCATAGTATTACCTCCTGGGGTTTATTGAATTAAAAATTGTAAGCCAAATTAGCCTGGTGAATAATAATAGAAACTCAAAAAGGGACAATAAAATTCCTGAATGTTAACCAGTTCAGCTATTTTATATCCCTGAGGATTTCTGTCTTAAAATTACCAATAAATTATTTGAATTTGCCGGAATGGAAAAATTATTTTAAAGCAGCAAACTTTACAGTTGTTTTTCAAAGAGTTATAACTCTCTATTGCAGACGGTCCAGAAACTCCTGTTTCTTGTTGGGGGATACATCTACGGTAGAGCCGTCTGACAATACCACCTGGCCTCCTTTCCCTTTGAGGTATTTCTTTACATGCTGTAAGTTAATCAGATGCGATTTATGAACTCGTAAAAAGTCATATTCGGCCAATATTTCCTCATAAAATTTCAGTGTACGGCAAATCAACAATTTCTTTCCGTCTACCAAAATAAAATCGGTAAAATTATCATTGGCCTGGCAACGTACGATATCTTTAACCTGTATTACTTCCAATCCTTCCATTAAAGGCAATACAATCTTTTGCAATTGCTTGTTGGCTGCCTGAAGATTATCAATTAATATTTTAGTATGGATAGAGTATTTGTTCTTTTCTTTCTGCTCTTTGATCTTCTCTACTGCTTTGATCAATTCATCGATTTCAATAGGTTTTAAAATGTAGTAAGCAGCACTTAAATTCAAAGCCTTCAAAGCATAATTACTGAAAGCAGTAACAAACACCGTTTCAAAAGAACACTCTTTTACCTGCTCCAATAAATCAA
>DATCKK010000431.1:0-4007 GCA_036562325.1 Cytophagaceae bacterium
GGGCTCACCGGCTTCTCTCATTTCTTTCCACTGAGCGATCCAGCCTGGCAGACGTCCCAAAGCAAACATTACAGTGAACAGGTCAGTTCTAAGGCCTAATGCTCTATAGATGATACCTGAGTAGAAGTCTACGTTTGGATAAAGTTTTCTTTCTACGAAATAAGGATCTTGTAATGCTTGTTCTTCAAGATTTTTAGCAATATCCAATACAGGGTCTTTGATACCTAACTTATTCAATACAGAGTCACAAGCTTTCTTAATGATCTTCGCTCTTGGGTCAAAGTTTTTATAAACTCTGTGGCCGAATCCCATTAATCGGAATGGATCGTTTTTATCTTTTGCTTTTTCCAGATATTTCTTGGCATCACCACCATCTGCTTTAATTGCTTCAAGCATTTCGATTACCGCCTGGTTAGCTCCCCCGTGAAGTGGCCCCCATAATGCGTTAATACCGGCAGCTACTGATGAGTAAAGGCTTGCGTGAGCAGAACCTACTATTCTTACTGTAGAAGTAGAGCAGTTTTGCTCGTGATCGGCGTGAAGAATTAAAAGAACATTTAATGCATCCACTACGATTGGGTCTATCTCATACTCCTGGTTTGGCATTGCAAACATCATGTAAAGGAAGTTAGAGCAGTAGTCCAGGTCGTTTTTAGGATATATTACCGGCTGGCCTTTAGAGTTTTTATAAGACCATGCTGCAATAGTAGGTAACTTAGCCAGTAATCGTACAATAGTAAGGTCAATTTCATCCTGAGTTGCATTTGGATTGATAGATCCAGGATAAAATGCCGTTAATGAGCTTACCAATGAGGAAAGAACGCCCATTGGGTGTGAACTGGATGGAAATCCGTCGAATATTTTTTTGAAATCTTCGTGAAGATTAGTGTGTCTTGTAATTCTGTACGAGAATGCGTCTAATTGTGCTTGTGTAGGTAATTCTCCATATATCAGAAGGTAAGCGACTTCAAGAAAGGAGGATTTTTCTGCTAACTGTTCAATAGGGTACCCTCTGTATCTCAATAACCCCTTATCTCCGTCAAGAAAGGTGATGTTACTTGTAGTAGCCCCGGTATTCTTATAACCTATATCCAATGTGATATAACCGGTGGCACTTCTTAAATTGGAAATGTCGATAGCCTTCTCATGTTCAGTTCCCTCTACAATAGGAAACTTATAGCTTTTTCCATCGATAATTAGTTCAGCTTCTTTAGACATATTTTCTTTAAAAATTTATAATGGAAGAATTACTTTGAGCGAAAATAATTAAAAATTGATTTGAAAAAAATATTGCCGGGAATTTTAATAAAAAAAGGAGTTCATACATTAATATTATAAGACTGTGTTACAAAAAATACAACTCACATGGTTTTATAATGATGAATGTAAGCTTCTTCATGGTTATGTATGGTTTAAATCCAAAATTGACAATACAGTGCGTATTTACAAAATTGGATTATTTTTATTTTTTGTTTGGTAAAAATACCGCATTATTATTGATTGGTGTATAATAATAAAACTGGAAGCGTTAGGGAAATAAATCAGTTTAGTTTCTTATCTGAGAAGTTTTGGACTTGTTTTAACTCTTATATTGCCTGATATTGCAGGTAAGATATTACAAAATTAAGTCATAAACCTTGTGTCATTACTTTGCGTATGTAAATTTAGCTCTTGATAATTAACAGATTCAATCGAGAGGCCCCTGTCAACATGGAAAATCTTAATATATTATTTGTGGAGGATGACTCGTTAAACCAGTTCCTTTTTCAAAAGCTTTTGAAAGATCAAAACTTTACTTACGAAATTGCGGACGACGGGAAAGTAGCAATAGAAATGCTACAGTCTAAGGTTTTTCATATTGTATTTATGGATATAAATATGCCGGTTATGGATGGGTATACTGCTACTAAATACATAAGAGCAAACCTGGCGGAGCCAATAAAAAGTATACCTATTATTGCTATGACAGCAAGTGATGAGGAAGATGAAGTGGAAAAATATAAAAGGGCCGGAATGAATGACTATATATCCAAACCTTTTGAAATGAAGGACCTTTGGAAAAAGATTGAAACTTTTGTGTACAAAAAAGTAAAAGTATAATTATATATATCATGGATAATATTGAAAAACCACAAATTCTGTGGTTTTTTTGTTTTGTACCGCTAAGAAAATCAGCTTTAATAAAGGATTTGTGAAAAGGAATTGAGAGTAAGCACTTTAGTCTTTGAACTAACTATTTTTGTCGGGGCGAGTATGTAAGCAGTAAGATGATCAACTTAAGGCTTTTTTCAAATGAAAATTAAAATTTTGTGTTGATAAACCGCTGATAATCCAATTTCTATATGAAAATATTGATTTGTCCTGATTCATTCAAAGAATCTTTAGCAGCACAAGAGGTTGCCGAATGTATAGCGCAGGGAATATGGGGCGTCATGCCTGAAGTGGAAATTCAGCAACTTCCTCTTGCGGATGGCGGTGAGGGGACATGTAGTATATTGGTTAGCAATACCGGTGGGCAGTTGCAGCAAACGGAAGTTCATGATCCGCTTATGCGGAAAATAAGCTCTTATTATGGAATATTAGGCGATGGAGAAACGGCTGTGATAGAAATGTCAGTGGCTTCAGGGCTGGAATTACTTAAAGAAAATGAACGGAATCCATTAGTTACAACTACTTATGGCACAGGGGAGCTGATTAAACATGCTATCAAGAATGGATGTCGTAAACTGATTATTGGTTTAGGAGGAAGTGCAACTAACGATGCAGGAGCGGGTATGGCAGCGGCATTGGGGTACCAATTATTGGATGCAGAAGGTAAGCCGGTAGGATGGGGAGGGGGAAGTCTTGGTGAATTAGCTTCCATTGAAGTTGATAAAGATTTACTTAAATCACTGTTGAATGTCAAAGTAATAGCAGCGTGTGATGTAACCAATCCACTTACCGGAACGACAGGGGCTTCTTATGTCTACGGCCCGCAAAAAGGAGCAAGTCCCGATCAGGTAAAAATATTGGATAACAACCTGAAAAGTTTTGCCAAAGTAATAGAAAGGGATTTGGGTAAATCGATTGCAGACACACCGGGAGCTGGTGCTGCCGGTGGACTGGGGGCAGGAGTAATGACATTTTTGAATGCAGAACTGCGATCGGGGTTTGGCATAGTGGCGGAAATACTGAAGTTGGAAGAAGCTATAAAAAGTGCTGACCTGGTTATTACCGGAGAAGGCAGAGTGGATGCGCAGACACTGAAAGGAAAGGTACCGGCCGGAGTAGCCGGAATGGCAGCAAGATATAATAAACCGGTTGTCGTATTTACCGGAGCTATTGGAGAAGGTGCGGAAGCACTTTATAAGGAGGGGGTTTCAGTCATTGTACCTATAGTAGATGGCCCTATGGAGCTATCGGAAGCAAAGCAGAAAACAGGAGAACTTCTAAAAAAGTCAGCAGAGAGAACTATGAGACTGGTCAGGCTGGATAAAGAGTTTAAACGGTTAGCCTGAATAATTTAGTTTCCTATACTTAGCGTAAATTGAAAATAAAATATTTGAATAGTTATATTGTGGCGGAATTTTGGTATCTCTGATAGGGGTAATAACTGAACTTAATTAAATAAATTTTGATTTCAGTAGTAATTCTTTCAATTCTGAACTAATTTTACCTTAATGAAGAAATATCTTCCAAAATATAATACCATACAATCATTATTTTACATAGCTACGCTAGTGATAATAGTGAATTTTATTTTTTGGAATAGTACTGTTTCTGAATCAGGTGAAAAAGATTTACAATTAACTACTGAATCACTAACCGAAATTATTGACAGAGGAGCTTGTTTTGGCAGGGCGATTGATTTTGAGGGCGCAGAGAACAGTTTGTCATTTGCTTCATCACGCATCACGAAAAATAATCAGGGCTCTTATAGTTTAGGAAAAACTCGTACATCTGACCTCTTCATTGAACCTATTTGTCATATTTTTACTTCCATCAATGCACCCTGAAAGAGTTCATTT
>DATCKK010000432.1:0-2757 GCA_036562325.1 Cytophagaceae bacterium
CCTGAATTATGTTCTTCTTACCCAGGTTAATCATCGGCTCTATGGCAATCACCAGTCCTTCCTGAAGTTTTATTCCTTTACCAGGTTTACCATAATTTGGTACTTCAGGCCCTTCATGAAGGTTTTTACCTAAACCATGCCCAACTAACTCTCTCACTACCGAGTAACCTCGAGCTTCAACAAACTTCTGAACTGCATGCCCAATATCTCCAATTCGATTGCCAGCAAAAGCTTGTTCAATTCCTTCATAAAGAGATTGTTTTGTTGCTATTAACAGGTCTCGCACTTCTTCGCTCACAGTACCAACAGGGTAAGTGTAAGCTGAATCACTGTGAAAACCTTTATAGAAAACCCCACAATCCACGGAGATAATATCTCCTTCTTTTAATTCTTCATCACCAGGCATTCCATGCACAACTTTATCGTTAGTCGAAATACAAAGTGTGTAAGGAAAACCATTATATCCTTTAAAAGAGGGCTTAGCCCCATGATCAGCAATAAATTCAAATGCTACTTTATCAAGTTCTGAGGTTTTAACTCCAGGTTTGATCAACTTAGCAATTTCACCATGTGTCTTACCAAGAATCTCCGCCCCCTCTTTAATTATCTCAATCTCTTCCTCAGTTTTATAATAAATCATTTTCACGCAGTAGCAGCAGTCTGAGTACGGCCCTTTATTCTTCCAGACTTCATCATACCTTCATAGTGCCTCATCAGTAAATAACTTTCAATTTGTTGCAAAGTGTCTAAAATAACACCCACCATAATCAACAAGGAAGTCCCTCCAAAGAAATAGGAGAATTCCCTTGTAACTCCAGCTACACTCGCAAGAGCAGGCAATATTGCTACCAGAGCCAGAAATATTGAACCTGGAAGCGTAATTCTGGATAGCACATTGTCGATAAATTCTGAAGTTGGTTTACCAGGCTTAATTCCTGGAATAAAACCACCATTTCTCTTCATATCATCAGCAATCTGATTCGGATTAACAGAAAGTGCTGTATAAAAGAAGGTAAACAGAATAATCAAAATCGCAAATACTAAATTATATTGCCAAGTCGTAAAGTCTGAAAAGGTAGCCCCAATAGAATTGGCAAGATCATTTTGAGAACTGAAAGCTGATGCTATCATTGCAGGCAAAAACATGATTGATTGTGCGAAAATGATAGGCATCACTCCTGCAGCTATAACTTTAAGTGGAATATATTGTCTCTGTCCACCATATACCTTATTTCCAACAACCTGCTTAGCATACTGAACCGGAATTTTTCTAGTTGCCTGAGTAAGCATAACTACTCCCATTACTATAAAGAATAGCACCAGAAGCTCAAGAACAAATATCAAAGCACCGTTCATTCCCCTTGTAACTGCTTCAAAAGCTAATGCCTGAGGCAACCTTGAGATAATACCGATCATAATAAGCATGGAAATACCATTACCTATACCTTTGTCAGTAATTTTCTCACCTAACCACATAGTAAACATAGTACCTGCGGTTAATATAATCATCGAAGAAACAGTAAAGAATGTCCTGTTGATTTCTTCAAATAGCATGTCAGGTTGGACAGTAGCAGCCAGATAACCAACAGATTGAGCCAATGTTATAGCTATTGTTAGTACTCTGGTATACTGATTAATCTTCTTACGGCCAGACTCACCTTCCTTTTGTAATTTTTGAAAATAAGGAACTGCAAAAGTAAGGAGCTGCAATACAATTGACGCAGAAATGTAAGGCATAATACCTAAACCCAGGACAGAAACATTGCTAAATGCTCCACCCACAAAGGTATCTATAACGCCAAGTATCCCTTCTGCTTTTCCTTGAAAGTCAACTTTTGATGGGTCAACTCCAGGAAGAACAATAAAGGATCCTAGTCTGAATATTATAAGAAATCCAATAGTATTAAGGATCCTAATTCTAAGATCCTCAATAGAAAAGATATTCTTAATTGTCTGAATGAACTTTTTCATCAATTATAGTACAGTTGCTTTTCCGCCAGCCTTTTCAATTGCCTGAACAGCTGAAGCCGAAAAAGAATGAGCCTTAATTTCTGCTTTAATAGATTTTAATTCCCCTCTGCCTAAAACTTTGATTTTATCATTTTTAGACATTAAGCCATTTTTCAATAATAATTCCGGATCTACTACAGTTGCGGAAGTTTTTTCAATGATAGCCTGAAGGGCGTCCAAATTAATTGGCTTGAATATTTCTTTATTAGGATTATTAAAACCGAATTTAGGAACTCTTCTTTGCAATGGCATTTGACCACCCTCAAATCCTGCTTTAGATGAATAGCCAGATCTGGATTTAGCTCCTTTATGTCCTCTAGTGGAAGTTCCTCCTCTACCAGAACCAGTACCTCTACCGACTCTTTTTCTGCTCTTAACTGAACCTTGTGCTGGTTTTAAAGAATTTAATTTCATAAATTATAGTTCCGTTACTGTAACTAAATGACTTACTTTATTTATCATTCCTTTGATTTGTGGAGTAGCTTCTACCTCCACACTCTTATTTATTTTACCTAGACCCAAAGCCTTAATAGTAAGTTTTTGATTTTTAGGTCTGTCAATAACGCTTCTTACCTGAGTTATTTTTACTTTAGCCATCTTATTAACCATTAAAAACTTTAGATAAAGGAACACCTCTTTGTTCAGCTACTGTATGAGGAGCTCTCATTTTTAAAAGTGCATCAAAAGTAGCCTTTACAACGTTGTGAGGGTTTGAAGATCCCTTAGATTTGGCAAGTACGTCTTTTA
>DATCKK010000436.1:0-3003 GCA_036562325.1 Cytophagaceae bacterium
CTGATTGTAGTTGGACACATCAATCATCCCGCCTGTCGGAAAATCAGGATATATTTCTACTTTCTTATTTTTAAGGATTTTAATAGAGGCGTCAATTAACTCACAAAAGTTATGAGGCAGTATTTTCGTAGCAAGTCCTACAGCAATCCCTTCTACACCCTGCGCCAGCAACAATGGAAATTTTACCGGAAGTGTAACAGGCTCTTTTTTTCTTCCGTCATAAGACAACTGCCAATCTGTGGTATCCGGATTAAATACAACATCAAGAGCAAATTTGGATAACCGGGCCTCAATATAACGTGCTGCCGCAGCACTGTCGCCGGTTCTGATATCTCCCCAGTTTCCTTGTGTTTCAATCAGAAGATCCTTTTGCCCCAGATTTACAATAGCATCACTGATAGAAGCGTCTCCATGCGGATGGTACTGCATAGTCTGCCCTATCACATTGGCAACTTTATTGAACCTTCCGTCGTCCATCTCCTTCATGGCGTGAAGGATACGGCGCTGAACAGGTTTCAGCCCATCTTCAATTGCAGGAACCGCTCTCTCCAGAATTACATAGGAGGCATACTCCAAAAACCAGTTTTCATACATTCCGGAAACAGGAGTTACATCATGAATAATATCTCCACCATCCCCATTTCCATTTCCGGAGGTTGTTGTTACTTGATTTTCAAGATCTTCTTTATTTTTCGCCATTGACTAATACCAACAAATTTGAAGTTATACGAACACGAATTTATAAAATTATTAATGACTGAGAATCCATTGTGGATAAATTATCAAGGTTTTTATCCTATTTTTGCCCTATGAGCAAAATAATTTTCAATCTGGGAATTGCCTGTTTGATCCTGTTTTCCTCCTGCTCCAGCGACCTGGAGATTGAGGGTTTTAACTCCGAGATCTGGAAAAAAGATAAAAAGGCTTGTCTTGATAATAGAAAAAATGAATTAAAAGTTCTGCTTGAAAAAAAAGAAATACTTAAAGGTGAGTCAGATAGTGACATATTAAAACTACTGGGGAAGCCTGATGAAATCAATCAGGGAAGCAGAGGCAAGAAATATTTCATCTATTATATTGAGCCTGGAGCCCAATGTACTTCATCGCCCGGAAAAACAGGAAAAAAAATGGTGATTGAGTTTGACGCCTTGGGAAGAGCCCGAATGATCCGGGAAGAAATCATATAATAAATCTAAAAAGCCCTACGATTACTAATTTCTTCAAGAACTAAATTCTTAAACTTCTCCCTTTATAAGGGATAATAATAATCTCCCCTCTTGTATGCCTTATCTGCCTTCAATTCTGACTTTATATTTTAATGTTATTTTAATCCGGGATTAATATCATTTTAATTGTGCCGAATACTTTTGCCCGCATGACGTGGAGAAAAGTGTTCAAAACAATTTATCTGGCATGTCTTGCACTCGTAGCAGGATATTTTGATGCCACAGGCCAAACAAATGACACTATTACTCTTAGCCTGCAACAAGCCGAACAACGATTTCTACAAGAAAACTTCCTGTTGCTTGCGTCAAAATTTGAAATAGAAGCAGCCCAGGGAGCAATCATCCAGGCAAAACTCTTCAACAACCCGGAAGTGTACTTAGAACAGAATGTATACAACCCCAACTCGCCTGATTCAAGAAAATTCTTTAACACCTCCAAAAATGGCCAGAATATTTTGCAGGTTATGCAGCTATTCGAACTGGCTGGTAAGAGGAATAAAAGAGTAGCTCTGGAAAAAATCAATAAAGAAATAGCTGAACATCAGTTTTACGACCTTTTAAGGAGTCTGAAATATGAATTGCGTGTCAACTTTATTGATTTGTATTACCATATTAAATCCCTTAAAATGTATGATCAGGAGGTAAGTTCGTTAAGAACTACTATTAATCTATTTCAGGAGCAATACGAAAAAGGAAATATCGCCCTCAAAGAAGTACTCCGCCTAAAAGCCTTTTTACTAAGCCTTGAAAGCGAACAAAATCAATTGTATAAAGATATAAGCGAAAAGCAGGCTATACTTCATATTCTAATGAACCTACAAGGGAATACGTATATAAAGCCTGTATTAGAAAACTCGGTTGACAAAGAGTTATCATCTACCGACATCACTTCTCTAATTGATACTGCCAAAAACTACCGGTCAGACCTTAAAATACATGAAGCTGCTTTGAAACGAGATAAACAAATGCTCTCCCTTCAAAAAGCAATGTCCATCCCCGATATAAAAGCCGGAGGAGTATATGATAAAGCCGGAAGTTTTATACAAAACTACATTGGTATAGGCCTGCAAGTGGACTTGCCGGTCTTTAACAGAAACCAGGGCAATATAAAGATAGCAGAAAGCCGCATCAAACAAAGTGAAGCTTTATACAATGAAATGCAAAAGGAGGTAGAGAGCCAGATAACAAAAGCTTTTCAACAAACCAAAGACATCGATGAGCTGGTAAAGCGCTATGACAAAACCCTTGAACCAGACTTTGACCTTTTAATTGAAGGGCTGCTTAAAAGCTTTACCAAGAGAAACATCACGCTACTAGAACTAATAGACTACTATGAGTCTTACAAGAACAGTATCCTTACTTTACATAAACTTCAAATAGAAAGACTAAGTCTGTTTGAAGAGTTAAATTATTATACCGGAACAAACATATTTAACATACAATAAAAACCTAACATGACTATGCACCAATATAAATCTGCCTGTTTATACATATTTGTGTTAGTTTTCCATCTTCCAATTTCAAGTTGTACCAGATCTGAGACCAAACCGGTAACAGCTCCCCAGTTTTGCATAGAAGAAGAACTATCCTCCAAAATTAAAATAGATACTGTTTCTGTTCAGCAAATTGAAAAAGAACTTATCCTTTCAGGAAAAATAACCGCCAATGAAGATAAAATAGTCAAGGTATATCCGCTTGTAGGAGGTAAAGTAGAAGACCTAAAAGTGGAGTTAGGGGATTACGTATCAAAGGGCCAGGTATTGGCTGAAATAAGAAG
>DATCKK010000511.1:0-4321 GCA_036562325.1 Cytophagaceae bacterium
CAATATTGCCAATTATAGTAACACTGTCTGATCCGCTCCTTACATATATTCCTGCATAGTTATTTCCAGACAATTGGTAATTTTTATCTACTCCAACGATATTATTATTAATTCTTAAAAAATCTACCCCAGGTTGCTTGATAAAAATTCCACATCCATGCTCAACGTCATCAACATTCCCTAAATTTTTACCATTTCCTGCGACAATATTGCCTGAAATTGTAACATTGGAAGTAGTATTGTCAGTATTGAAAATTATTCCACTCGACCCATTCCCAAAGTTTCCGGCTCCCTTCAAGCCGTCTGCACCCACTCCTATATTATTACCTCTGATCATTGTTCCACTACAGTTACCTGTCGTAATAAAAATCCCATGCTGACCGCAGTTAACAACCGTATTACTATCAATAGTAGTGTTTATTGAATTGCTCACTTGAATCCCATTTGAAGTAAAACCACCCAAAAGGGCTGTTCCTGTAGAATTTGTACCTATATAGTTAGCAACTATTTTATTAGAATTACACCCAGCATCAATTTGTATCGCCATTGAAGCTGCTCCACCAAAAACATTCCGACAAGATGTGGACCCTATTATATTGCCTGTTGTAGTTCCATTAAGTAACAATGATGCGTTATTATTATCATTTACAAGTGTACCATCCGGAGCAACATCAAACCAACATCCATAAATTCTATTATTACTTCCCCCATTTATAATAACTTGAGTATTTGTAATTGAAAGTCCCCTTATAACCACACCGTTAGCGCCATTTATAGTCCAGTTTCCCCATGTCCCATGGCCATTTATCCTGATCAAAGGAGTACCACAAGATGCTCCAGGTTGAGAAAACCCATCTATAAACACCCCAGAGGTTATGACAATATCCGACATATTAGCTCCTGGCCAACCAGTATAGTTGATTTCATGGGGGCCAGTACCAGGTATGTTAAATAATATCGTGTCATAACCTGCAGAAGCATTTGCGGTAGCAATGGCTTCTGTTAATGACCCTGCTCCTGTGGAGCTGGTTGTATTTACTACAATAGGAGCTGCGCTAATTCCGTTTATTAGCAAAATAAAAAAGAGAAGCAGAAGAGCGCCTTTAAAGCATTTTAGGTTAAGGGTAGTCATAGTTTACTTCTGTTTAGTTAAATGGAGAAAGAGCCTGGTCCAATTACAGAGAATCCTTCTATTACAAAAAGATATAATATTCTTCCCCACTCAGCAATAAAATTCCAAGAATTTATTGTTTTTTATCTGGAATTCATAGCTGTAAACCACGCAAATATCCCTTTTGAATTACTAAAAAATCCCTGAAATTTTATTTTTTAGGCACTTTTTAAGAGACTAAGAATATCGTTTCGTTACCAATAGTATTTGAATTAGAAAAAATTGTATATCAATTATATTTTTATTGAGAATCAATGAAGTAACAGTATCTCAATTTTAACAAAAAGGAGAGCAAGTAACTCAATAACAAATTGATAATAAAATCATTACAAACAAATTTCACTACACAATACCGTGTTTAGGTATTTCTAAATCAGAATCGTGTTTAACACTACAAGATATAAACGCAAAAGGCTGTACAATGACAGCCTTTTGCATTATTTACTCAAAAGAAAAACTTAACTTTTAATAGAAACCATAGCCCCTGCAACGATATCATCTACTACAGTAGGATCTAATAAAGTTGAGGTATCACCAAGATTGGAAATATCTCCCTCTGCCACTTTTCTTAAAATTCTACGCATAATCTTTCCTGATCTCGTCTTAGGCAGGCCTTTAACAATCTGAATTTTATCAGGTTTTGCAATCGGGCCAATGATTTTCGCCACTACATTAGTTATTTCTGCTTTCAGAACATCCTCAGTCTTGGTGTTTTCAGTGCAAATAACATAGGCATAAATACCTTGCCCTTTAATATCATGCGGATACCCTACAACTGCAGATTCAATAACGTCTTCATGCTCATTAATCGCATTTTCTACTTCTGCTGTACCCATTCTGTGGCCTGAAACGTTAATTACATCATCTACCCTTCCTAAAATTCTATAATAACCATCCTCATCTCTCTTACATCCGTCTCCGGTAAAATACAGCCCTTTATAAGTAGAGAAGTAAGTTTGACGGCATCTTTCATGATCACCATAAGTCGTTCTTATTATGGAAGGCCATGGGAATTTCATACAAAGGTTACCCTCTACATTATTACCAACAAGTTCATTTCCCTCACTATCAACAATTACTGGCTGAACCCCTGGTAATGGCAGTGTAGCATAAGAAGGTTTGGTATTGGTTATTCCAGCCAATGGTGAAATGAGAATTCCTCCGGTTTCTGTTTGCCACCAAGTATCCACTATCGGGCATTTTTTCTTTCCAATATTATCATTATACCAATGCCAAGCTTCTTCATTAATAGGCTCTCCAACAGAGCCCAAAACTTTTAATGAATCCAGTTTATAAGGCTTAACATAATCCAATCCGGCAGCCATTAAGGAACGAATAGCTGTAGGCGCTGTATAAAAATGAGTAACTTTATATTTATCAACCACTTCCCAGAATCTTCCCGCATCAGGGAAAGTTGGAATTCCTTCAAACATGATGGAAGTAGCTCCTGCTAACAATGGGCCATATACAATGTATGTATGCCCTGTGATCCAGCCTATATCCGCTGTACACCAATATATATCGCCTTCATCGTACTGGAATACATTTTTAAAACTGTATTCAGCAAAAACCATATATCCACCGGTAGTATGTACCACCCCTTTAGGCTTTCCGGTAGAGCCTGAGGTATAGAGAATAAACAGCATATCTTCTGCTTCAACTGACTCTGCATAGTTATCTTCAGATACAGAGCTCATTTCTTCATGCCACCAGATATCTCTGTCAGGAACCATATTAATTGATTCCCCTGTTCTTTTAAATACAATTACCTTTTGAACAGTGTCACACTTTTGCAATGCTTCATCTACAACTGTTTTAATACCAATATTCTTAGTTCCTCTATACGCCCCATCGGTAGTTATGACCATAGTCGCACTGGCATCTATAATCCTGTCCGCTAGTGAAGAAGAAGAAAATCCGGCAAAAACTACTGAGTGAACTGCTCCAATTCTCGCACATGCAAGTAAAGCGATGGCTAATTCAGGAATCATTGGCATGTATAAACATACTCGGTCTCCTTTTTTTACACCATTCTTTTTCAACACATTAGCTAACTTACAAACCTCTTTGTGCAGTTCTTTATAAGTTAGAGTAACACCTTTTTCCTTAGGATCATTAGGTTCCCAGATAATGGCAGCCTGATCTCCCCTTGTTTCTAGATGCCTGTCAAGACAATTTTCAGTGATATTAAGCTGACCGCCCGTAAACCACTTTACATCAGGTTTAATGAAATCCCACTCTAATACCTTATCCCATTTCTTTCTCCATATAAAATCAGAAGCCTTCTGTGCCCAGAACTCCTCAGGATTATTCACACTTTGCAGATACTCTTCCTGGTACTGCTTCATGGTTTTAATTCTGCTTGACATAATTAAAAGGTTTTATAGTTTTAATTCAGATTCAATTCATTAAATAAAGTCAAATTATACATATGGCTTTATTACACATTATACTTTAACAAATATTTTTTTTCTATACAACAGGTACACTGGTATAAAAATCAACAATACATATGCTATAGCATAGAGTAATGATCCTGCCTGGAGATTTTGCCAGTTATGAAAAAGCCCCTCAAACAGAAAACCTTGCAAACTTATAGCATTTCCACTTGCTGAGCTTACCGATATTGTATAAAGCAAGTTTTGGCCTAGCTCTGCCAACATATAGGCAACAATGGCGTTAGAACCAAATACTATAAAAGGCAAAGTAAAAGTTTTATACTCTTTCACATCTATAATAAAATAACATAGAGCCAATGCAACTGCTGCAATTCCTGAAGTCAATAAGACATAGGAACTTGTCCATAGGGCTTTGTTGATAGGAAAGTAAAGATCCCAAACCAACCCCAGAATAATACAGGAAAATCCAATTATTAAAAACCTGTATACTTTATTGACTTTATCAATTGGGGATGTCACCACGGAACCTACCAAAACACCTATCAAACCGGAGGCAATTGCGGGCACTGTACCTAATATTCCTTCCGGATCCCAGCTTTTGGAGATTTTCCACAAATGCCCGTCCAATAACAACCTATCCAACCAGGCTCCAATATTGGTTTCAGGCTCAAGGTTGGCCGGACCGATTCCGGGAACGGGTATAAGGGTCATAATTCCCCAATAGCCAACTAGGAGAGTTATAGTAATATAC
>DATCKK010000448.1:0-4212 GCA_036562325.1 Cytophagaceae bacterium
AGTAGATATAATATATGTAAATGAAATCAAGTCTATGAAAGAAAAATTTACTTCAAATGCTATGGATATTAAGCGACGTGGTACTATCACATTGATTACCTTTGCTTTAATATTAAGTTATTTGAATGGTTATTCTCAAAAGGAAGCTTATATCTGGTATTTTGGAAGAAAAGCAGGATTAGACTTTAATACAACACCACCAACGATGCTTTCCAACGGGCCCAATCCAGGAACCGGAGATACCGATGAAGCACATGCCACTATTTCCGATGCAGACGGAAACCTACTTTTTTATACTAACGGACAGACTATCTGGAACAAAAACCTGGCGGTAATGCCGAATGGTACAGGATTAAGCGGACACTGGAGTACTACTCAATGTGCCACTGTATTCCCTCTTCCCGGATCAACTACTGAATATTTTATTATTACCACTCCCTTAACAGGATCTACTACTGGCTTACTTTATTCTGTTGTTGATATGAATGCAGCAGGAGGCTTAGGAGACATCAAAGCACCTGTTGCTTCTCATAAAAATCAACCTATGCCTAACTGCCCTACTTACATGATGGAGTCCGTAGTATCCGTTCCTCATTCAAATGGTATTGATATCTGGGTAATTGCACATACTGCTGATAATCCGGGTACTGCAAACAATGAGGGCGGCTCATTCGTGGTATGGCTGGTTACTTCTTCTGGTATCAGCTATAGCAATACATATACTCTTGGGTATGCATATCCTGCAAGTGCCTCAGGAAGTAGAGGTATTGGTATCATGAAATCCAATAGCTGTTTCACAAGAATATTTATTAGCTATTACAATGCATCTTCCAGAGTAGAAGGGTTTTCATTTAATAACAGTACAGGGGTTGTAGGAAACTGGCCGGCACCTGTATCAGGCCCGCTGGTAATAGATGAATATAGAAACTCATCCGGTGTAATGACCCCTATAGGTTCTTTTTCCTATGGACTTGAAATATCGCCTAATGGAAGATATCTATATAATACCATATCAGGTGAAACCGGTAATAAAGAACTTACTCAATACGATTTGCAGGCAGGTACAGGAAGCAATGACGATATAGAAAAATCTGCTGTAAGGCTTACACCGGCAGCACCACAGGGAGATCGTTACAGCCAGCTGCAATTAGGGCCAGATGGTAAAATATACCACAGTATATTCAACTGGAACAACATTGGTAGTGGTGGTTTTTGTCGTGTTGGTGTAATTAATTCACCCAATACAGGAGGTGCAGGTGCCAATTATGTGGAATCCGAATATATATGGCCCGCCTCTGCAACAGGCGTAGGATCATCCATGGGGCTTACTTCATTCCATAAAGGATTTATATCCGGTAGGGCCGCCATTACATCTTCATTAGACAACCTGGAAGAAGTTTGCCTGGGTGATCAACTGGACTTTATCGCACAAAGCTCAGGTTCCATAGCTACTTATGCTTGGAACATTGATAAAAACCTGAACAACACAGTAGATTACATGACAGGACCTACTATATTCCATACCTATACTGCAACTGGTACTTATACTGTAGAGCTTGTGGTAACAGACGTATGTGGTTATACCTATACAAGTACCTCTGAAGTAAAAGTACTACCCAAAACATCATCGGCAGGTACAGTTCAGTGTTCACCGGTAATAGGTAATGTTACTTCTCCTGACCCGTCATATACTTATGTATGGTATTCGGATGCAGCCGGTACAAAGCCTATTGCGACAGGAGCGACCAATGTAAGTTTACCTGTTGCCGGGTCGGGCAATGTTTATGTAAGAGCTGAAACCGGAGTAACTTCTAATACCAGTAACCATGAGTTAAGAAACACAGGAACCAAAAACAACTGGGGTGGTAGTGCAGGTAATTATGTAGAGTTTACTGTCTTAACACCAATAACCCTAAATTCTTTTAATTGGGGTAACGGAAGCATACCAGGGTGGCCATATCCTTCAACCACTTACACAGTCAAAATTCAAAATCAGGACGGATCAGTTACTTTTTATACCAATTCATATACAACTACAGAGGGTTCCAGTACCTATAATGCCTATAGCGAAAGCGGGTTGAACCTGAATCTCCCTGCCGGGACCTACAGAATTCAATATTCAGGCACAGGTGCCGACTGGAGTGTAAGTACCAATGCATCCGATGAGAATGTGATTATCGGAACGAATGCAGGTAAAGTAGGTAATTTTAAGTATACAGTTACCAAACTTTCCCCTACCCGTCTCCCTTGTTCACAGATGAGTGCAGCCATTCCATATAGTTGTCCTCTTCCCGTTGAACTTCTCGCTTTCGACCTGATATATTCCGGAAAGAGTGTTTTGTTAAAATGGGCTACTTCACAGGAAGTAAACAATAACTATTTTGAAATTGAAAAATCTATAGATGGTATTCACTTTTTCAATATAGGAAAAGTAAACGGAGCCGGAAATAGCAGCCAGGCTTTACACTACTCATACAATGATCGTGAAACCCATAGTGGTGTAATCTATTATAGAATAAAACAGGTAGATTATGACGGTACCTTTACTTATTCCACAATCAAATCTGTTCATATAGGCCACAATGTTTCATTTACAATCAAACCTAATCCTAGTAATGGAACAATTACAATAGCTACTAATTCAGAAACCGCATCTGAACCATTTAGAGTTGAAGTGCTAGATTTACTTGGAATAACCTATTTTGCTGAAGAAATAGAGTTGGTTGATCAGAGAATGAAAGTGAATTTACAACATTTGCCAAAGGGCTTGTTTATTGTGAGAATAAGTGGAAAAGAGGAAGTTTATACAGAAAGACTGGTGATTGAGTAAATGCTCACTTTCCCTAAAATTGAAATAGATATTAATACATCAGTCAGCAGTAGCATAATAAGTAATAACTACTGCTGACTGAACCTAATACACATTATTCCTCGATAAAACTATAACTTACTTCGAATTAAAAATTTCATCCAGATTCTCCATAGCTGCAATAAATCCTTCTTTAAATCCCATATCCAGAGTACCTTCCAAATCAGACGGCTTCTCAAACTTAACATCAATCGTTACCAGTGTAGAGTTACCTGATTCCGTAAATTGAACATTCCACTTAGCTCTGGGTAGTGATTCATTAATTTTACCGCTTTCATCGCAAAAGGCATCTAATAAGGAATAACTTTTCAAAGGTGCTATTGATGTAAAATCAGCACGGCTCCAATGGACATCCCCCTCAGGCCCTTCCATGGAATACAACCAATATCCACCTTCTCTAAAATCCATTACTTTAGTTTTTGCTTTATATGGCTTAGGAGCCCACCATTGATTTAATAACTGACTCTCAGTCCATGCTTCCCAAACTTTATTAAGAGGCGCAGTAAATTCTCTCTTCACCTGAATATTGTTTTTCTGTTTGTCAACAGAAAAATCAATTAGCAAATTTGTTTTCATATCTTATAGAGTTACGTTATTTAAGAATTTCAAATATAGTATACTAAGCTTTCCCCATGAACAGGAAGATTGCTCAAATACTTCTTTTATAGCAATTATTATTGTACTGACTAAAGAATAAGAATTCTCACAAAAAAATGTTTAGATTTAGGCACAAGAGAATTACAAAACTCAATATCCGGTTTCCTCATTTCTGCCACTTATAACTTACAACAACCGGCTGCTATTACTTTCAAATCATCACCAAACTTCTTCCAAACCCTTATATACCTGAACTTTCCTTCTATCGGCCTCCCAAGCATTATGCCTTTAGTATCATATACTATTGTCGAAATGGCTGTATCATCGATTATTCTTACATCTTCCTGCGTTGATATAAGCGATTGAACCACCATGTCTCCTGATTTATGTGAGCTCAGGTCCATTTCTTTTGTGATGATTTGGCCATTAGGAGCAAGGCAAAGTAAATCATCATGGATATATTTATTAATAAAATCAATATCTCTTTCTTTAATTGCTTTCATCAGCAACTGCTCCATTTCTTCTACCTCAGACCTTTGAATTTGCATAGCACATCTAAGAATTTTCAGATAACAAAATTATACTACTATAGCTTTTTCACTCTCTTTCTCTAAAATATTTTTCAATCGGCTCACCTCGTCTTTATGTACTACATAGGTACCTGTCCACGAATCATGCCATCCGCGGCTTGGAGAGCTTAAGCATGATAATGCTTCAAAAGGTACAAACCTTATTAAGGTCCTTAA
>DATCKK010000451.1:0-22947 GCA_036562325.1 Cytophagaceae bacterium
ACCTAAAATAGTTATCTGCTTTTTTATTGACTGACCCATATCGCCACTAAATTATAAACGAGTTTTCGAATTTTAAATTAAAAACAAACTATTTCATTGCGAATACTTCAATAAAACATCCGGGTAATTGTTTCTTTCTTCAAAAATTACTTTTATGAAAAAATAGTATATTACAACCTTAATAAACCCAACCACTAACTTATTATTTATGAATATTAATACTTCTTCTACTCCTGAATTGAATCTGGAGCAAAGCAGACATCCACAAAACTTTCAAACTGCGCTGATTTCCCTTATGGTATTATTCTTCATGATGGGATTCATCACCTGTCTGAACGATATACTGGTTCCTTACCTCAAAAAAGCCTTTACTTTAAACTATAAACAAGCATCTCTGATTCAATCTTTCTTTTTCGGTGCTTATGGGCTTATATCTATTCCATCAAGTATTATTATCAATAAACTTGGTTACAAGAAAGGGATGATTTTAGGATTTACAGGAGCTGCCATGGGCTGTCTGCTCTTCTTCCCTGCCGTTACCATCCATTCCTACCCAGTATTCCTGTTTGCTCTGTTTATACTTGCATCAGGCATAGTACTCTTGCAGGTAACCGCCAATCCTTATGTAGCAATTCTCGGCCCTCCTGAAACCGCTTCAGCCCGGCTTACGCTCAATCAGGCTATGAATTCCGTAGGCACATTCATAGCTCCCTATTTCGGTACCGTATTAATCTTATCATCACTTAATGATGCAGGTTCTTCAGATGCTGTAAAAATACCTTATCTGGGAATTGCCTTTACTTTAATACTTATTTCACTGGTTATTTCCCGCATCTCTTTACCAGAAATTAAAGCCAGTGATACGGATACTTCGCTAAATACCGATAAGGATAAATATAACAGTGCCTGGCAACATGTTCATTTGCTGTTAGGTGCTGTAGGTATATTCATGTATGTAGGTGCAGAAGTAGCAATAGGAAGCTACCTTGTAAATTATCTGGGACTTGATGATGTAGCCGGACTAAATGAGGAAAACGCAGGACTTCTTCTACCCTATTACTGGGGCGGGGCAATGGCCGGACGATTTGCAGGAGCCTATGTATTGAGAATATTTTCTCCGGGCAAAGTCCTTGCTTTTAATGCCAGTGCTGCTATCACATTGATTTTGTTTTCCATCAATACCACCGGTAATGCGGCAATTTATTCCATGATAGCAGTAGGTTTATGTAATTCCATTATGTTCCCTACCATATTCACCTTAGCTGTGAAAGGACTTGGAAAACATACCAATCAGGGGTCAGGTATCTTATCTACTGCAATTGTCGGGGGAGCATTCATCCCTTTATTACAGGCGACATTGGCAGATATGGAAGGCATAGGATTACGATGGGCATTCCTGGTTCCCGCAGTTTGTTACCTGTACATCGTGTGGTATGGTTTAAAAGGACATAGCAAAAGAAACCAAAAGTAAGTTATAGTTCTACAATATTGTTTTATTTAGATCTGACAGGCCTTCTACCTGTCAGATCCTCAACACAATCTATTCTCCTGTATTAAACTCTCATGAGAAACAATCCCGGACCAATTACTTAACTTTTAATTTCTGTTAAATACTCGTCCGGAGCTTTGAGTATTTCCCAAAATCTGTATCCAGCCTTTGTACTCTTTATCTCCACAGGAAGGTTGCAAATGGAAGAAATACATTCCATCCGACTGTCCCTCTCCTCCCCAATCATTTTGATAATTATTATTCAAATATACTCTGTGCCCCCAGCGGTTATATATTTCCAGACTAGCCCCCGGAAGTATGTCTAAATTATGTTCATCTTTAATAATCAACACATCATTTAACTCATCCTCATTAGGGGTAATAAGGTTAGGAATTACCAGATTTTGATTATTGACAGAATGTACTTTAACGGTATCCTCCACAAGACATCCATTCTCATCTCTTGCCAACACCTGATAAACAACAGTACCTGCCAGCGTCTTCGTTACCAATTGCTGCTCCGAAGTAGATTGCGTAAAATAAACCTCACTCATGGTTTCATCATAAGCTGTCCATAGCCACTCTGAAGTTTCTGAAATATCAGCCGCAAGTACTATTTCCGTTCCGGTACAAACAGTATCAGCAGAAGATGACAGAGTCACAACCGCAGGCTCATGTACGGTGATCTCCAGTGATTGAGTTGCCGTGCATGCCAAAGCATCATTAGAAGTTACGGTAAGTATCAACAAATATTTACCCCCGGCAGTTGATGTTATTACCGGAGCAACAGACGAAGAAGCCTCAACATGTAAAGGCGCATTCGCCGGATGCGTAGTATAAGAATAAGTATAATCTATTCCTGGCCTACCAATAACCTTGGCAGATAAAGAAAGAGAGCTGTTGGTACACAAACTATTATCGCCTGTTATCTCTACCACCGGCTTACTTCTTTCTATTTGAATGTTATCCGATATAGTACAGCCTGTTATATTATCGGTAACTGTTACGGAATAAATAACCGATGAATCAGGATTAACAGTTATTTGATCAGAGCCTGATGTAGCCGCAGCAGGAGTCCATGTATAATTAAAGTCGCCGGAACCTTTTTGCACCTGTGCCACCAAAGTTACAGGAGAACCTGCACAGCCTATAGCATTTCCTGAACTCACAGCAATAGCAACTTCCGGACTTCCGTTGAAAGTTATTTGTTTACTGGTTTCATCTTCACAAGTTAAATAAGTAACTCTTAAGGTAACAGTATAAACATCGGAGTTGTCATACTGATGGCCAGGGGCTTTATCTGTAGACTGATTTCCATCTCCAAAAGACCATTCATAATGAACCAGATTTTCAAATCCGGAAGGAATAGTTGACAAGTTCGTAAACTGAACGAAGTCAGAATGACAGTCCGTAACAGAATATGTAAAATCCGGACTCGAAGAGAAGAAAGTTACTTCTGCTCCTGCCGCACTGCTGTCTGAACAAGATCCCAAAGTCGCTACTACACTATAAATACCCGATTGAGTCGTTGTGAAAGAACTTCCCGTAGTACCATTCAACAAGGCTCCATCCTTATACCAGGTATAAGTAGTTGCTACGTCATTGGAAGAAGTAATACTAACGGTTGCCTGATCACCTGCACAATGTACCGGCTGGTCAACTGCCACTACCGCAGATGGCTTAGGGCTTTCTGTAATAACTTCATCCCCTGACTTTACGGTACATACTCCCGGAATGACTGCTACCACATAATAAGTACCTGCCTGGGAAGCCTGATAGGTGGAACCCGATGAGGAAATCAACTGCCCATTATGATACCACTGGTAAGTAGTTCCAGCTACTATCGGATTGGTAGAAGCTGTTAATGTAACTGACTCGCCCTGACAATAAGAGTTAGAGGCCGGATTGATAGTAGCTGTAGCAGCCGCATTAATTACTTTCACATTGGAAGTATTACATCCTAAGCCTGTTTCTGTTGCACTAATGGTAATTGGACTTGTCAAACCATAGAATACACGAATAGAGTCATCTCCAAAGGCGGTATACGTAGCACCGTTAACGGTCCAGGAGTATGTACCTGTGTTTACTGCATTTATTTTAAATATCGCCGAATCTCCTGCACAGAAATCAGAAGGCCCCTGAATAGTAAAGTCCGCCTGTTTAATAGTAATCGTTTCGCCTGCCGTACCGGTACAACCCAACCTGGTTTCTGATACGGTTAATACTCCACCGGTATTTCCGATATTCACAGTTACCTGATTTCCACTATGACCAACAATACTTACTCCTCCGGTTGCCGACCAAGTGTATAGTGAACCAGAGCCACTATTGTCAATAGTAGTTGAGAATACAACATTATTAGTATTGGCACAATGCTCCAATATTCCGGATATGGCGGGAGCCGGCACTGGGTTCACAATTATATCCGTTGGTAAAGAAGTTATTGAACACCCATCGGAAGTAACCCGAACTGTGTATGAACCTGCAGTAGAGGTAGTATATTCATCTGAATTAGAATTGGCAATAGGATTTCCATTATGGAACCATTCATATGTATAGCTACCATTACCTCCTGAGGCATTAGCCGTAAGAGTAGTAGAAGTTCCTGAACATAATGAAGACGAAGGGCCGTTAACTCCAACTGAGATCGCATCCTTTACACTTACTACTACAGCAGAAGATGTTGCTGAACACCCATCTGAAGTAACCCGCACGGTATAGGATCCCGCTGTAGAGGTAGTATATTCATCCGAATTAGAATTGGCAATAGGATTTCCATTATGGAACCATTCATACGCATAGGTACCATTACCTCCTGAGGCATTAGCCGTAAGGGTAGTAGAAGTTCCTGAGCATAATGACGACGAAGGGCCGTTAACTCCAACCGAGATCGCATCCTTTACACTTACTACTACAGCAGAAGATGTTGCTGAACACCCATCGGAAGTAACCCGCACGGTATAGGATCCCGCTGTAGAGGTAGTATATTCATCCGAATTAGAGTTAGCAATAGGATTTCCATTATGGAACCATTCATATGTATAGCTACCATTACCTCCTGAGGCATTAGCCGTAAGAGTAGTAGAAGTTCCTGAACACAATGAAGACGAAGGGCCGTTAACTCCAACTGAGATCGCATCCTTTATACTTACTACTACAACAGAAGATGTTGCTGAACACCCATCGGAAGTAACCCGCACGGTATAGGATCCCGCTGTAGAGGTAGTATATTCATCCGAATTAGAATTGGCAATAGGATTTCCATTATGAAACCATTCATACGTAAAGGCACCATTGCCACCTGAGGCATTAGCCGTAAGAGTAGTAGAAGTTCCTGAGCATAATGACGACGAAGGGCCGTTAACTCCAACCGAGATCGCATTTTTCACATTTATTACTGTTGCTGCAGAAGTTACAGAACAACCATTTGAAGTAACACGCACTGTATAAGTTCCTGCTGTAGAGGTAGTATACTCATCCGAATTAGAGTTAGCGATAGGATTTCCATTATGGAACCATTCATACGTAAAGGCACCATTGCCACCTGAAGCATTAGCCGTAAGGGTAGTAGATGCATCCGGACAAATAGCGGTAGAAGATGCAGAAACACTTACCGAAGGCGTAGGCCTGATAGTAGCAGAAGCATTAGCCGACCCACTACATCCGGAATTATATTCGGTTACCTGAACATTCACTGTACCATTGGATCCCACATTCACATACACCGTATCATTATTGGTGGTAAAAGAAGTAGCACCGGTTACCGTCCAGGTATAAGTGGAAGAAGGATGTTGAGTTGTAACATAAAATTTCACATTGGAGGAGTTCGAACAAATAAAGGAAGGCCCTGAAATAGCAGGTGTTGGCGCAACACAAACAATACAGGCCGAAAACTCGGAAGTACTATGTGCCGTACCGACAGATAGTGCTTCAGATGCAGTAGCCGTAATAGTATCAGGATTACCGGAAAAAGGGAATGACCAGTTACCTGAAGCATCAGCAGTTACAGTACCCAGATAGTTTTTCCCTTGCACCGTTTTGCTACCGGGGTTACCACTACAGGTGGCACACTCTGCACCGGTACCATATACTTCAATTATAGCCCCCGCTCTTGCCGTTCCCCTTATCATGGTATTGGTAGAAGTAGGTAAAATAACAGGAGCAGGAAAAGTGGCATATTCGTTACTTGCTCCGTTTAGCTCTATACCTCTTAAAGCATTACAGTAAATACTGTTTCTTCGTATAGGGTTATCATAAGTATTACCATCAAACATAGTTATACCATTCCCTCCATTATAAGCGATTTTATTACCTCTTCCTGCAACATCACTACCAATTACATTCCCGGTAGAACCGCCTGCTTCACCAAGTATATAAACACCACCCCCAAAATTACCCATATTGGCAGTTCCCGAAGCATTGGTTCCTATCAGGTTCCGCTGAACGATAGTATTCTGTGATTGCTGAATTCTTACCCCCTGCTCTTCCCTGCTAAAAACGAACATATTCTCATCCCCTGCATTCGGCCCGCCTACCAAAGTCCCGGAAGAGCTGATAATGATAATACCTGAATCATTATTACCTTTATTTAAGGTACCACTTACATCCGTACCGATATAGTTGTTTTTAACATCCGTATTATTTGATTGATAAACAACAATAGCGTGGTTTCCACTACCCGCTATATAGTTTCTGTAGCCTGCACCATTCCCTCCGATTATGTTATCATGAGAACCATTCACCACAATGACTCCGTTTTCTTTATTACCTAATAAAGTAGTACCATCTGCCCCTAAACCGATTTTATTACCTCTTACAATATTTCTTAAAGAGTTTAAGTCTATGTTCAATCCATTACCATCAGCATCATAGGCCGATGCCGGAGAAGGTACCAACACAGTTCCGTTGGCACTTATAACGTTATTAATTACCTGGTTATCGTTGGAGTTATTCCCCAATATTAGCCCGTGGTTTCGGTTACCTCTGGCTTCATTTCCGGTTTTACCGGTACCTATATAGTTATTCTCCACTCGGTTATTGGAGCTATTATTAATATCAACACCATTAAGATTGGAAGAAATAATATTTCGGTCAGCATTGGCAGGCCCGCCGATGATGTTGTTATTACAACCCGCTGCGATATAAATTCCGTTTCCACCGTTACCGGCCGCATTTCCATTGGTAGTAATACCGATCAGGTTTCCGCGGATAGTGTTACCGGAAGCATTTTCCGAGTAAATACCGTTTCCGGAAAAATTAATAATAGACAAACCCCTGATGGTACAACTACCCGATGCTAAAGCTATAACAAGTCCATTCACTCCAACTCCTGCATTGGCGCCATTTAATTCTATCACCGGATTTCCCTCCGACCAACCGGGTTGGGTATTTCCACTGATAATTACTGCTTCGGTAATGGCTGGCAAAGCCGACCAAAGTGTAATCGTAAATGGAGCAGTACCGGGAATATTAAAATTAATATTATCCGTTCCTGCATTGGTGTTTGCATCAATTATCGCCTGACGAAATGACCCTGGACCAGAATCATTGATATTTGTAACCGTAAATGTTGCGGCAATGGAAAAAGTAGTCGTTAGCCAAGCTAACAAACTCACTACTAGCTTGATAGGATTCATATTTGGGTTAAGTTTGGGTTTATTTGGGTTTTAATCCTTATCGGACTAATCTCTAATATATCAATGTATATGAGAAAACAAGCAAAAAATTTAATTTTTTCGTTAAATATTTGAATTTAAATAACGAATAACCATTTATTACCAATGAACGCCCAAATAAAAATTTGAAAATCAGAAACTAATTTTATAGGAAAAAAAATCAGGCAAAATATCGAAAGTAATTAAGTAAGAAGGCTTTAATGGCAATACTTTATAGACTGTCAAATTGAATTTATGATTTTCCGGGTAATGCCATAAGTATAATATTTGGCTACCCTCTGAATATATCTGTTAAAATCTATAGGCGCACGGTCGTTAGCCGAATCTGAAATCGTACGCACAATCACATAAGGGATATTGTATTCATAACAAATTTGCCCTACGGCTCCTCCTTCCATTTCGACACACAATACTTCGGGTAGCTGCCTCGAAATTTTGCTTAATTGTTCGGAAGAACCGATAAACTGATCTCCGCAGCCTATTTGCCCGCAGTATATGGAAGGATTGTTTAATGAAAATTGTTGAATATCTTCAGCAAGGATATAATCTTTAAAATCATCTTTCAAAAACTCTTTACAAGCTTCTAATGCTTTACTAACCAGTATTTCATTGCAGGAGAAAAAAGCCTTATCCAGCAATGGTGCTTCAAACTGTGGAAATAAGGGCCTGGCATCCAGGTCGTGTTGAATAGACTCTGTTGCCACGACTATATCTCCTAATTTCAGATGAGAAGCAACCGCACCCGCTACCCCTGCTACAATCAATTGATCGATCTTGAACCGTTCGATCATAACAGCTGCTGTCACAGACGAAGCTACCTTCCCAATTCGGGATAAAGCCACTACACACTTTTTACCATTTAAGACTCCATTATAGAATTTTCTTCTTCCGGATTCATATACAGAATGTACTTCCATATTCTCAATGATCAATTCTATTTCTTCCGGCATGGGGACAAGTATTCCTCTTAACATAATTAGTAAGAAAGTTTTCTATTCCGAACGAAGTCAAAGCCTACGGCAAATGATGCGTATTCAAGGCCATTGCAATGAATACAATAATCAAAATAAAGGAAATACAAATATGCGATAGTGCTCTTTTATAAAAAAGATATGCCCAAATTAAAAACAGAAAATAAATCCGATTTAACAATAATCAATGATATCGCTATCGGGGCAATCTTCGCCTCTTTTTCATATGCTTCTTCTGATAAAGCCGGTAACTTCCTTCATGTGACTCTCTGTATTTCAATTCATCCAGGTAGGATCTTGGGATTTTAAAATGATAAAAAGCCCCAAAAGTTATTCCGGGAATATATTTTCCAAACGGCCCATACCCCGGAATTAAAAGACTCGGATAACTTTCTTTAGGAAGCACATTGCTAAATTTAAACCTTAACGACCATGACAGATAAAAGTCGCTCTGTTTATGTTCGCGCAACTTATATTTCCAGGCTAAAAGCAGCTCTCCCCATAAATGGCTTTTCGTAAACTCATCGTAAACGATTGTATAGTGATGGTCAAAATAGTCGTTCATGAAATCAAGAACCGCACTTTCTTTATAATTACTACTTCCTAACCTCCAACCAATATAATGTTCTACTCTGTCCAACATCTCATCGGTTAAGTTAAAATCAAAGCCAATCCTAAAATAATTGCCTGACGAATAATGGTGGTATTCACCTGAAGATGCCAAAAGATGATTTTTGGAGTGGCCAAATTCAGCTATTGCAGATACTCGCTGAAAGCAAATAATTTCAGTAAAAGCTTCGAAGCTTCGAAAGTTGTAAAATTTATTTCCTTTTTTCTCATCAAAGAATAGGGATGGAAGCCTGAGCGGGTCAATACCTGCCCTAAGTGCTTCCACTCGTATCCATTGTGCCGATACACTAAGTGGCAAACAACTAATAAAAAATAGTAATACTTTCCACTTCATCACAAATATTACTTCTTTTACATTCCACAGACAAAGAATCAAAGGTGGCCTTACACACCTTAACTTTTTTTGCTTTTAATGAAAACTCCTTTTGCTCTCTAATGATTTCTCTTTTATACAGAAGGGCCAGTGTATCACATATGTTATTTCTCTTAAAAATAAATACAGTAGTATCCGAATTAATATCTAAAGGTAAAGTGATGTTGTTATTAGCGCTATCTATGCATTTATATTCAATCTCCGGCTTTCCGGCAGCACGAATTTCGTCCCAACAAAAACTTTCGGTATAATCATTATCTATTGGCAAAAAATTTACCGTAAAGTGAATTTCCGTATTTTGTTGTTCAACAGCACAGGATACAAAAGTTAATGAACCAATAATAAAAATAACATACCACAAAAATTGCCTCATATTTTTTAGACTATACTAAAAAGTCAGTACGAATTTATGGCAATGAAGTTATACCTTGTTCATTTATTATCAGAACAAGAAGTAAATATCATTATACGGCAGGCACGGTGCTACATATCTAAAGGCTGTATTTCACAAGCCAACTTATTTATTCTTTAAATATGGGTCATTGAAGGAATAATTACACCCGCTGGAGTTTCCCCAGTTTATATTCAGACTGTTGATTTTCTCAAGTAATTTGGCACCCATTTCTTTATGCGAACAAACAGTAGGATGCCAGGCATCTCCATACCCACAATCATCTGCCGGATTACCCGTCCACTTTTCCGCCGTGTAAGGCAGCTCCAACATCGTAACGTTCCCATCCGGATAAGCATTGACTATATTCAACGCTATTGTCCGAAGGCGTGTTAATTGTTTTGTCCAGGTTGGCCAGGCATCCGATTTTGAGTTGCCAAAACATATTATCACCGTAGCACAGGGATGATGGCGGAGAATCTTATTAATAAAATCAATATAGGTACGCTGAAACACCGAATCATTCAATTGATAAGACGGCCCGTTTTCTTCCAAGGCGAGATCATTAGTACCCAGATGAATAGAAACAACATCAGGATGCCAGGAATGATCGTAAGCTATGGAATGATTATCTTCAAAAATGTTATCATAGTTTTTGGGCAAAGTACCGTCAGTAGACCCTGTATTATTTCTATATAACCCTCTGCCGGAAATAGCTGTTATCTGATACTCGGCTCCCAATGCCCTGGCAGCAATAGGCCCCCATGTATAATAAACATCTTCATTAGCTGAAATAAATTTTGAATTGGCCATAGAAGCATTGCCTGTAGCAAAGTGTGATAAATTACCATAGCCGCAAGTCCAGGAGTCTCCGACAAACTCTATTTTCTTACCTGGACGAGGACCTGGAGCCACAAGGGTTTCAGCTCCTCCGGTAACAGTAAAACCTAAAAATGAACTCTTTCCTGCACATCCTTCTGTAATTTTTATAATTTCTACCGTATGCTCTCCTTCAGTAAGGCCTGACGCCAGAGGATAGTTTGCTTTGCCTGTTGACACGGCCAATTGTTCAATGGCAATGGCGCCATCTATAATTACTTTATAATAATTTGTATGTGACTCTCCACCAGTGCCATAATCGCGAATGGTGGCACTGACCGATGTTCCGTTAAATTTAGCCTTGACAGATACTCCCGGAAATTGATAAGTAGGTTGTAGCGGATTGGAAAAATCAATTCTACCTGTGTATTGAATATAGGGATCATTGGCCGGAAAGAATTTAGCTTCTGCGCACACTGCAATAAGAATCAAAAAGATAACACAAAACAAATAACCAGATTTCAATTTCAACATAAAGCTTTTGTTTCTTTTACTTAAAAGAAATGTAAGACAAAAAACAATTAATTCCAATTTCTAATGCTCTCTTAATACCTGGTCTTCGAACAACCCGGCATCTGGCAATAGAAATGAATGGTATACAAGCAACCGGAAGGTAAAACAAAAATTGAATGGCCATACTTCATTACCATACTTTTTTATTATCTTTATTTATGATGTGTCAGAACTACATGAGTATAAACAGGAACACACTCTGTCACATTAAAAACATTTACACGGATACTGGAAAAACTAAGCAATAAACATAAAGAATCTGGCAATGGAGCAAAAAAACGGAACCCCAAAAACCAATGGCAAAGGAGCAACACCTTTCGCTCAAACCTATTTTCACGGCACCAAAGCTGACCTTAAAATTGGAGACCTGATCACCGTTGGTTATAACTCCAACTATGGACAACAGAAAAATGCGAAATACATATTCTTAACTGCTACATTAGACGCAGCTATCTGGGGCGCTGAACTTGCCCAGGGCAATGGGCGAGAAAGGATTTACCTGGTAGAACCAACAGGAGAAATAGAAGATGACCCGGACTTAACGGATAAAAAATTTCCAGGCAATCCAACCAAGTCTTATCGCTCTACGCAACCATTCAGAGTTGTAGGCGAAGTTACCATCTGGCAAGGGCATCCTGCCGAACAAGTAAAAGCGATGAAGGAACATCTTAACCGGCTTAAAGAACAAGGTATAAATTCACTAAATGAATAATCACATCTTTCCTTCGGTACAGATTCATTGAAAGGTAATAACAAAAGAGGTACGAACTGAGTCATTCATACCTCTTTATTCTTTTAATGATGATTACACATGGAGGACGTATCGCGCCAGTTTTTTGTTTTTTAATTATCTTTCTGCTTACATTTAATCTATCCTCGCGCTATGGGACACCAACCATGAAGGAGCGAGGGGTCATTGAACATTTGCTTCATTAAATCCCACACCTGTTAGTTTTTCCTTTTGAATATCCTTCTCTATAAGCAACGGATTCTCCAATTGATAAAAAACCACCTTTACTAACACCCTCTAGCACGAAGGCCTATAAAAAAACAAAAACTGGCGCGACACGTCCCCGTTCGTGCCTTTTTGTTTTTTGCAGCAAATTAACTATTTATTCATTAAATGCTTATCCTATTTCATCAATATAGAAAGTTTAATAGCCTATCAACAATCAAAATAAAACAGGTTGCCTCATCAAAGAAGCAACCTGTTTTATTTTATCAAGCTATGGCCTATTACTTAAAAATTGGCCCTAAGCGATAACACGAAATTTCTTCCTGCCGCAGCTATTCCCGAACTATATGGCCTATACAATTGATCGGTAATATTCTCCACACCTGCAGAAATTGTGTAGTTCTCGGCAAACTGATACATGGCTTTGAAGTTAAGTGTATACCATGAAGGAGACCAAGGTTTGCCATTTACATCCTTAGCGTAGATCTCTGTTTTTCCTTTTTCTTCTTCTGGTAAATCTTCAAACTTCTTCGCACCGCTATACACTGCATACAACTGCATGTTCAATTTATTAGCTGAATAAGTAAGCTTGGTTACACCAAACATCGGAGGAGCATGTCGTGAAGGACTCTTTGATCCGTCATCGAGTTCTTCTTCTCCTTTTTGATAGTTAATATCAGAAGAAACTTCAAATCCTGCAGGGAGCTTTATGGTTATACCTGCCTGTATACCGTAAACATTGGCATTAGCTGCATTCTGTATGGCTTGTACTTTACTTAACTCACCATCATACATAATACTGTCTTGTCCATTCAATGTAAAGTCTCTTCGTACCAAAGCATCCTTCAGATAGGTATAGTAAGCCGCCACATCCAGTTTAACTATGTTGCCAAACATTTTGGCAACACCCACCTCTGCGTTATAAGCATACTCCGATTTAAGGTCAGGGTTGGGAACAACCACTGATCCGGGTTCTGAGTCGAACACTTTTCCTGCATCATCCACGTTAGGCGAACGGAACCCTGTAGAAGCATTGGCGCTAACACTAAACTTATCTGTAACTTTATATACCGCCCCCAGACTACCTGTTAACGCTCCGTTGTTCATCTTGGCAGTAGTGTATGGGAACGGATAAAAAGTAGTATCAAAAAGCGCATCCAGTGTTACCTGACTATAACGTGCTCCTGTCTGAACAGTCACTTTTTCTGTCAGCTTTAGCTGATAACTCAGATAGGCCGCATAAGATGCCCAGGTAGACTGCGGATAACGCGCAGGGCCTGGTGCCGTGGAACGTGATTTTATATTTTCATCAATTCCAATAGACTTTACGTCATTTTGTACGCCTTCTAATCCATAAAAGAATTGATGTCTCTTACCTATATTTTTACTGAAATCCAGATTGACTGAATAAGCATTTACTTCTTCCTCTCTAATCTCTCTGTTGTTCTTATTAATATCACGGCTTATACGGCTTTCTTCAAAAAACTGATGAGCAAGGCGTATAGTCAGTTGATCATATACTTTATTATTTCCATTGTGAGTAACATTCAGGTTATTCATCATCCACTTCTGCGGGCCATAAGACCACTCACCATATCTTGGCAATCCGTTTCTATATCGTATATGTCTGTCGTAACGGGAATAAGATGATGTGGTAGAGTAATGAAATCCATATTGGAAATCCCACTTGTCATTGGGAGCAAAGCGAACTTTTTGCATTAAATTTATTTGAGTATATCCTGTAGGCCGCTGTATATATGGATTGTCATTAGCCACAACCACATCTGCACTATCCACGCGTTGTACATAGAAAGGGCGAAGGTACTCATCAGGGCCATTTGTTCCCATACGCAAATCCCCGAAATCATTGCTGGTAAAACTTGTTACCAATGCCCATTTTTTCCATCCGACATTGATATCAAAGTGCCCTGTCTTTTCATTGTTGGCAGAGGAGTAACGGGTTACTGCCTTTCCGGTAATAAGCGGCTTGTCTTCATAAGACAAACGTGGTGTTAAAGTTTGGAAAGTCATCACCCCGCCTATCGCATCACTACCATACATCACAGAACCCGGGCCAAATAAGACTTCGGCTTTCTCTGTTGCAAACGGATCCAGCGAAATAACATTTTGCAAGTTACCTCCACGGAATATAGCTGTATTCATTCGCACTCCATCTACTGCATATAAAAGACGGTTGGTTGAAAAACCTCTTATCATCGGACTTCCACCGCCTTGCTGGCTCTTCTGAATAAACACCTTTCCGGAACTCCCCAGCATATCTGCAGCAGTTTGTGGATTTTGAAGCGCTACATCTTTAGGTTTTATACTGATAACTTTTACAGGTAAGTCTTTCGAATGCTGATTAGAACGATTGGCTGAGATTATTACCTCATCCATTTTCATATCTTCTTCAGCCAGAAATATCACAAAACCGGACTCTTCCAGTTCTTTATAACTTTTGGTTAGTGACTCATAACCAAATACCACTATTTGTATCTTTTCAGAATTAATGAATGCAGAAATATCTGCTCTACCTTTAGCATTGGTATACACAAGCGCTTCAGGCTCTTCGCTCACGAGTTGTACCATTTCTATTGGTTCCCCGGTAGCTTTATCTTTGATAGTTATTGTTTGGGCATAGCTAATACAGCCTACCACCATCAACAACCATAGTAGGAAAATTTTTCTCATGGTTTATAAAATGATTGAATGATAAACAAAACAAATACAGTTCAGCCCTGAAACAGGGAGAACAGCAAACTTATAAATGCATGTTTATCAATTCAGGAGGTGGTACGGGAGGAGAACTATAAAGAGAAGTGAAATTACCTGAATAATTGAAGCCTTCACTATTTAAGACTTCAGGAGGTGTCATATAAGTTGTTGCACTAGTACAATACAGAGATTTGAAAAAATCGAGTAGTTGCTTTTGCTTTTCTTTGCTTTTAGGATTACTGCCAAAGGTTTTAGCGACCACATCGGCCAGTTTACGGTTCAGGGCAGTCTCCTCATGGTCATGCCAGCACCAATATGATATTGTATCTCCATTAACCTCAGTCTCCACAATATCATACATCTCTTTATTGTATTCAAACTCTTTGGAATGTTTCCAGTTTAGCTTGGTTTCTGTTTCCTCTTTTGTAAATTTTAACAAGACAAGCTCGTTTTTATCTATCCCGGCTATAATCTTCCATTTCACCTCCTTCTGGATTTTCATTTTTTCAAAATGAATCCATAGGTAGGTCCCGGTGAAAGGAGCTATCATACTAAATATCAAAAATATGCTAAAAAGCTTTTTCAAATAATCCCGATTAACTTATCCCTTAAAAAGGCTATAATTACTTTTTCAATCCTATACAAATATAACATTTTCAATCCATCACCCTACAATTTCGGAAATAGCATGCATCAATTAGCAGGCTTTCGGCTCAACATTGTTCAGGGCCTTTTTATATCTAATACAAATAACTTTCTTATTTATTACACTGGTGATGTTTCTGCCCTCAAAATATACTTAGGATAACAAGTAGAAGTTATATAATTTTTAATCAGGATATGTACATTAATAGAGATTAGTCCAAAAAATAAAAACGCTCTGCCCCTCATCAAACTAACCTTATCCGGAAGTTCACAAATACGCTAATATTCATACCTTTATAACCATTTGGGCACTTAAAATCTTTTCCCAAACACTCCATTCCATGGTATATAATGGTGCAATAATCTATTAAGCAGGAGAGATAAATTCAAAATTACTTACAAAGGGTCAATTTAATCCCGACACTCCACCAGACACTATAAATTTCATTACTTCAGATGGAGGGGCATCGAAGACTTGTACGTGTTCCTTTGGTACGATATACAGGTTGCCGGAGATGTTATAGGAATGAGGGAAGTATACCGCTACCTTTTCACTTAACTCAAGATGCTTCATTTCTTTTTGGGTAATAAAGCCTAAACGGTAAATATCAAACTCTTTGTTTACCTTTACCAAAACCGGCTGATTAAATTTCTTTTTTTCTCCTACAAATGCCCCCAACACATCCTTGATAGACGAATATATAAGATTAATGATAGGCAGTTTGTAAACATGATTTTCAAAAAAAGTAAAAGCAGGTTTAGCTATAAGGGTGGAAGCCAGATATCCTATAAACGTAATTACTCCTAACACTATCAGCAATCCCATTCCCGGCAAAAGTTTTACATCGAAGACATTGGGAATTAGATTGTCCACCCACTGGATTACCACCAAAATAATATAGAGTGTAACTACCAGGGGAATGAAGAACAGCAACCCTTGCAGGAAATATTTGATAAAGCGTTTCATAAACGGCTCATTTTAGGAAAGTTAAGGATCTGGAATTCTTGAGTCAAGATACTCTTTTCGTAAAGTTATAAACCTTATAACTCTCATTCAATAAGGATAGAATATTTTTTAAGCAATGGAGAATGCTGATTTTAGATAGGCTGATAAACTTCTATCATCTTGCTGGTAGCCAGGTTGACTATATAATCTACCTGCTCATCTATAGTCATAAAGGTCGTATCTACGACAAATGCATCATCCGCTTTTCTGAGTGGGCCTTCTTCTCGTGTGGTGTCCAGCAAATCCCTTTTTTCTATATTTTCGATGATTTCATCAAGGTCTACTACTTGTTTCTTCTCCAGTAATTCCTTTTGCCTTCTAAATGCCCTTACCTGTATGTCGGCACACATAAAAATTTTCAGCTCGGCATCAGGAAATACGGCAGTACCGATATCCCGCCCGTCCATAACCAGGCCTTTTTTCTTACCCATTTTTTGCTGCTGGGCAACCATGGAGTGGCGGACTTCCTTTATAGCACTTACTTCACTCACCTTTTCGGAAATATACATTTTGCGAATTTCCTCCTCCACATTCAAGCCGTTAAGATAGGTTTCACTGTATTCAAGCTTCGGATTATAAACAAAACTGATATGTATATTTTCAAGCGCCTGGGCAATGGCTTTGGGGTTGGTCAGGTTCACGTAGTTTTCATGAAAATATAAGGTAGTTGCCCTATACATGGCGCCTGTATCGATATAGGCGTAACCCAATTTTGAAGCTAATAATTTAGCCGTGGAACTTTTTCCGCACGCAGAATATCCGTCTATGGCAATTATTATCTTCTTCATATACCAAATTTAAAACATTATTCTTTCTACGCAAATCCTTTATTTGTTAAAGATAATAATAAAAGATTTGTTCTTTTAATTCTAAACGATTCTTAAAAAAACAACCGCTACGATAACAAAATTATCTTTTTTTTACTTTCGGTTATGTCCGGACTTCATTTTTTTGCTAGGCTTGGAAGGTGCCCAGGTTTGTTTGGGATTGTAGCAGGAAACAGTTAAAAATGAGCAGACTGCGATAAGTAAAATAAATAATACGCACTTTTTCATAGTTACCTTAAGATTTTAACATTTTTGCTTATACGAGGATGTCCTCAAAAAGGTCTTTTGTTACCTGTAAAATTATTACTTTTATTCTAACTCCAAAACCATATCGTCCTGTTCTACCATAGTACCCTCTTTAATATAGATGTCCTTTACTTTCCCTTCTATGTTGGCAGTAATGGTAGTTTCCATTTTCATGGCTTCGATTACAAACAATGGAGTATTTTCTTTTACTTTATCCCCTATTTTCACCAAAACTGCACTTAACTTTCCCTGCAATGGTGCTCCAATTTCAGATTCTCTTTCCGCCTTTTTAAAGGTGGCTTTTACATTCTGAACAGAAGTATCTTTGACGAGCACTCTTCTGGTTTGCCCATTCAGTTCAAAGAATACCGTAACCATACCATTTTCATCAGGAGTAGAGCAATACAGCATCCTTACAATAATCATCTTACCGGATGACAGCCTTACCAATATTTCTTCATTATTCTTTAATCCATAGAAGAAGGCATGTGTAGCAATATTGGATACTTCTCCGAATTGCTCAAAGTGGTGATAATAGGCTTCAAACACCTTGGGGTACATTTTGTAAGAAAGGAAATCCAGGAAGGAGTAATGAAACCCGAACTTCTCCTGAAACTCTTTAAACTCAATATCAAAGTTGATCGGTTCGAGATGTACGTTAGGCCTGTCTGTATAGGGCTTTTCATCCTTAAGAATAATTTTCTGAAGCGTTTCCGGAAATCCTCCGTAAGGTTGCCCGATTTCTCCTTTGAAAAATCCTTTGACTGATTCAGGGAAGCTTAAAGTATATCCTTTAGTAATTATGTCCTCGGCAGTAAGGTTGTTGGATGTCATAAACAAAGCCATATCTCCTACTACCTTTGAGCTTGGCGTTACTTTTACTATATCACCGAATAGCTTATTAACAACGGCGTAGTTTTTCTTTATCTCATGAAACTTGTCTCCCAGGCCTAATGATTCGGCCTGTGGACGAAGGTTAGAATATTGGCCTCCGGGAATTTCATTATCATACACTTCGGCAGTACCGGCTTTGAGGTCAGACTCGAAAGGGTAATAATATTCTCTTACATCTTCCCAATAATTGGAATACTGATTCAGCTTATCCAGATCGATTTTCTGTTCTCTTTCATGCCCCTGCAACATCGCTACCAAAGAATTAAAGTTAGGCTGAGACGTAAGGCCGGACATGGCTCCAACGGCCACATCTATTACATCCACCCCGGCTTCAACCGCCTTGAGGTAAGTGGCTGCCTGAATAGAAGAAGTATCATGAGTATGCAGATGAATAGGAATGGATACTGCTTTTTTCAATTCACTGATAAGTACCTCTGCAGAATAGGGCTTCAACAAACCCGCCATATCTTTTATAGCCAGTATATGAGCGCCTTCATCTTCCAGCTGACGTGCGAGATCAAGGTAGTACTGAAGATTATATTTTTTATTATCCTTGTTTAAAATCTCTCCGGTATAACATATAGCCGCTTCTGCTACTGCTCCCGTCCTTTCTCGCACCGTCTTTATGCTTACCTTCATTCCTTCAACCCAATTCAATGAATCGAAGATCCGGAATATATCTATACCGTTTTTCCAGGACTCTTCAATGAAGCGAATCAACAAATTATCCGGATAAGCTTTATATCCAATGGCATTAGAACCTCTCAAAAGCATTTGAAGCAATATATTGGGAATAGCTTCCCGCAATAGTTGCAGGCGTTTCCAGGGACATTCATGCAGGAAACGAAGCGCTACATCAAAGGTCGCCCCTCCCCAGACCTCCATAGAAAACACCTGAGGATGATTTTTGGCAAAGCTTTCCGCTACTTCCACCATATCCTTTGTCCTTACCCTTGTCGCCAGCAATGATTGATGGGCATCTCTGAAAGTAGTATCGGTAAATTGAATAGCTTTTTGCTCCTTCAGCCATTTAGCCAATCCTTCCGGGCCGAGTTCATTTAACAAATGCTTACTTCCTTTAGGATACGGAGCATACTTATCGAATTCGGGCACTACCGGAGTTCGAAACACTTTGGTAGTGTCCAGCTTCTTCACATCCGGATTTCCGTTTACAATTACATTAGCCAGAAACATTAACGTCTTGGTACCCCGGTCCAGCCTCCTTGGCATCTGGAATAACTCGGGATGCTCTTCAATAAACTTCACCGTCGCCTCCCCTTTCATGAAGGCTGGATGAGTAATAACATTCTCGAGGAAACCTATATTCGTCTTAACTCCTCTTATTCTAAACTCCCTGAGTGTTCTGTGCAGCCTTTCACAAGCACCTCTCATGGTTCTGCCCGATGCCGATATTTTTACCAGCATGGAATCAAAGAATGGAGAGATCTTTACTCCTGCATAACAACTGCCTTCATCCAGACGAATACCAAATCCACCGGCATTGCGATAAGCTATAATGGTTCCATAATCCGGTTTAAAGTTATTGGCAGGATCTTCCGTAGTTATACGGCATTGGATAGCAAAACCATTGCACTTAACATCATCCTGCTTATTAATAAAAATTTGCGGATCGGAAAGCTTGTGCCCTTTAGCTATTAATATTTGAGATCGTACAATATCAATGCCTGTTACTTCTTCCGTAATGGTATGTTCAACTTGTATCCGCGGATTAACTTCTATGAAATAGATATTTTCCTGTTGATCTACTAAAAATTCAACCGTACCGACATTGTTATATTTTACCTGATTGGCTATAGCCAGAGCATAGTTATATATTTTATTTTTGGTTTCGGAGCTAAGGACAGGACATGGCGCTACTTCCACTACCTTCTGAAATCTTCTCTGAACGGAGCAATCTCTTTCAAACAAGTGAACTATGTTGCCATAGTTATCTCCCATCAACTGTACTTCTATATGCTTGGGCCTTTCAATATATTTTTCCAGAAATACGGTATCATCCCCAAAGGCTTTCTTTGCTTCCGACTTTGCATCGTTAAAAGCTGTTTCTAATGCAGCTTCGTCCTTTACTACCCGCATACCTCTTCCTCCTCCTCCGGATGCGGCTTTCAACATAACCGGGTAACCTATCCTCGCTGCTTCTCTTTTAGCTATCGCCAGGTCGCTCAAAGGTTCTTTGCTATCTTCAATAATTGGAACTCCTGCCTGTATAGCTATATTTTTAGCTGCTACCTTATCTCCCAGAGAAGCCATTACATCCGGCTCCGGTCCTATAAAAATGATTCCCTCTTCTTTACATCTTCTTGCAAACTGTACATTTTCTGAAAGGAATCCATAACCCGGATGAATAGCATCTATATTTTGCCGTTTGGCAAGATTAATTATTGTTTCAATATCCAGGTATGGTTTCAGAGGTTCATCATCCTTTCCTATCTGATAAGCTTCATCCGCTTTATATCTGTGAAGGGAGTAGCGATCTTCATAAGTAAACATGGCTACCGTTCTGATCTTTAGTTCAGAGGCTGCTCTTAATACCCTTATAGCTATTTCCCCTCGGTTGGCTACCAGTAGTTTATCAATTTTTTTTAGCTGACCTTCCATGCAGTATTAGTTGAAGAAGTTAATTATTAGTAAAGAATGAAGGGTTTATTCGATCACTCTAAAGTTAATAAAAGTTGTGGTTAAGGGCTAATGAAAAAGTATTTATTATATATTTATGTGCCTACCAGCCAGTTGAAAACAATCTGGCCGCTCCATTAATCCCACATTTTTGATAAGTATTATAACCTGCCCCTGCTTCTAATCTTATCTGTTCCGGAGTTTTCATTTCCGCCCAGGCATTCACAATTCTTTCCAACACATAACCTTCCGGTGCCATATAATTAGTGGTGGTAACCAGAGGATAGCCTCCGCTGGAAGAAAGTTTGTCTTTAAAATAACTACCGGACATACAGGCAATCACCGCTGCATCTTTAATGGTAGATGGCTTAAGGTCTAAATCTATTCTCGTATCCATTAACCCATTATGTCCATTGAAAATTAAAAAATCTGCTTTGCCGGAAAAACCTATCTCTTTGCCGTTACAAATTGCTTTATGCACCGCGCCTCCCATCATAGCAGTAAAGAAAGCTTCCAGACATTCTTTCATCTTATCTCCTGAATATGCATCAGCTACCAAATATACATCTGCTCCGTTATTAAACTTTTTGTTAAAAATAACTCTCTCGAGAATATGCTCATTAACATTCTTTTGACTTACTAAAAGCTTCCAGTCGGTCTTATTTTTAAAAAAAGTTTTTATCCCATAAGCAGCACCCCAATATAAGTTGGTTATAAGGTTTCTTCCATCACCCAGCTTTTCATTTACAGGCACTATACCCTGGTATTCATTATCACACAAAGGGACAAACACATGTATCACCAATGGTTCCCCTTTTTGTATCTTCTCTTTCTGACGCTTTACTATTTCTTCCCGCGTAAATCGGAGTGTATCGTTGGAGGGAAAAGACAATGCCTGCTCAACTAACCGCTCCCTTTTTATCAATAGTTTATTCCGATATACCCCGGCCTTAGGGAACACCGATGTAACAAGAGTTACAACTACAGTCAATCCCAAAAAAATAAGCCCAAACTTTCTTAATGGAAGTCCGGGCTTAGTCGTTTTTTTCATACAAATGATTTATTTGCTTAATGCCATTAACAAATCCGCCTGCGTTAGGATATGCACCTCATTATTATCATCTCTAACCAGAAGGGCAGGATTCTCTTTATTGATAAGGGAAGACAACACATCTATGGTATTATCCAATCCTACAAAAGTAAATGGTTTATCCATTACTTCTTCAACGGCCTTATCTCTTATAGAAGGATCTTCAATCAATTTTTTAAGAATGCAAGTATCGGTAAGACTTCCTACTATGGTATCACCATCCATTACAGGCACTTGAGATACTCCTGAAGCACTGATCTTCGCAGCAGCTTCAGCCACTTTTTCCTTTCTATGAATAGTAATTAATTTATCCTGGCCTTTTCTACTTTCAATAATATCACGAGCAGTGGCAAACTCTCTGGACTCCAGATATCCGTGGCCTTTCATCCAGTTGTCATTATAAATTTTAGCCAAATACCTTGTACCATGATCCGGCAATATCACCACCATCATATCATCGTTAGTGAAATGCTCTCTCGCATATTCCAATGCGCCAAATACCGCAGCCCCACTGGACCAACCTACAAACATACCTTCTTCTCTGGCAAGCCTTCTGGTCATGACAGCAGCATCTTTGTCCGTCACTTTTATGAATTGATCTATCAAATCAAAATTTACGTTCTTAGGCAGAATATCTTCTCCTATACCTTCTGTTCCGTAAGGATAGATTTCGTTCTCATCAAATACGCCTGTTTCTTTATATTTTTTAAATACGGAACCATAAGTATCAATACCTACAGTGCGAATATTTTTATTCTGCTCTTTTAAGTATTTCGCCACGCCACACATGGTACCACCAGTACCAACCCCCGCAGCAAAGGCTGTTATTTTACCTTCTGTATCTCTCCATATCTCAGGGCCGGTAGTTTCATAATGGGCTGCTGAATTGGAAAGGTTATCATACTGATTCGGATAAAATGAATTTGGAATTTCTTTATTCAATTTGGCTGCAACCGAGTAATAAGATCTTGGATCTTGAGGGGCCACATTCGTAGGACAAACAATCACTTC
>DATCKK010000456.1:0-3765 GCA_036562325.1 Cytophagaceae bacterium
ATCATGGGTTACTCCCAATACAAAATTAAAAACAAAGAAGCTTGTTTATCAAAAAATCCTTCTTTTAAACCGGAAATGGTAGATCTGGTTTTTACCAAATATCCGTCCAACAAAGATAATTGGAGAACTCCTTATGACACCTTATTGAAAAAAAGGATTGAAGAAGTCCTCTCTGTCTTCCCAGATCTGAACAAGTCTACTGTCAAATGGAATTTTATACTGCAAACTTCTTGTACCAATGAAGCAGAAGCCAGGAAAATGTTCCATGGTGCAGTGATCAAGTATTCAGAAATTAAAGATTTAAAACGCACAGGAATAACTCAAAAAACCGGAACGGTGATAAATAAAAGCGTACCTCTTGCCGCAAGGCCGGAAGACTTTAAACACATCATTTCTCAGGATGCAGCTTTTGAAGACTCTGTAGTATTTCAAGTTTTTGAAAGAAATAAGAACTGGAAAAATATGACGGTAGTGAACGACTGGACCGGCAGCATGTATTTTTACGGGGCACAGGTAGCCCTATGGCATAAGTTAAACTTTGATAAAGGCTCTGTTGCCCACCTTTTGTTCTTTAATGACGGAGACCAACAAAAGGATTACCAGAAAAAAATAGGCACTACGGGAGGTATATACACCTGTCAGCCAGACTCCTTTTCGGAAATTATCTCCACAATGGAAAAAGCCATGAAAAATGGAAATGGTGGCGACTTACAGGAAAATGTGGTTGAGGCACTAATCAAAGCTTCCTCTCTGGACAATTCCAACGGAGATCTGATACTAATTGCAGATAATAACGCCCCGATCAGAGACCTTTCATTATTGAGTGAGATCAAACGCCCGGTAAGAATCATTGTCTGTCATGGAAACCGAAACCTGGAAATCAACCCGCATTTATTAATGCTCGCCGTTGCCACTAACGGCTCTATCCATACCATGGAAGAAGACTTATATAACCTGCAGCAACTAAAAGAAGGACAAAAAGTAAAACTTCAAAATGTCCCTTATATAATGTTGAATGGCAAGTTGATGCGTTACAAAAAATATATGACTGTTGCTAACAACCAATTTTAAGAATAAACAGAAAAGCCAGTTGCACTTTACTGGCTTTTCTATTTGACACGCTTAAATACTATAGGCCCCTCATTTCCTTTGGCATCGACGTAAGTCCCTCTTAACGTATTTCCATCAGGAGATAGATATAAGGTGTGTTTACCAGAGGTACTCCACCCGGGTATGGCTTTAGTAACTTTAACTTCGTATTCTACCTTGTTTCCAACCCGTTTACCGAAACCATGCTCTACCATACCTGTACCATTAAACTCTAAATAATGGACCAGATAAACACTTTCTCCATCTTGAGAAAAAAGGGCATAACAATTTTGGAATGAAGCAGAGTTGGAATCCGCCCAGATACCGCTAATGGATATATCATTCTGAGCATAAGAGTTTAAACTGGATAAAACAACAAGCAGGAAAACAGCCAGTGCAGATATATATTTTTTCATATAATTGACTTTTAAAAATAAATATAAGAAAAAAGTATCTTAATGCTTCTAAAATATAAGTGGAAGCGAATTAAAGTTAACCTGTAATTAAACAACAATACGCATAATATTGAAAACGGAAATCATAAATTGCCACACGAAGGTAGAGTTGAGAAGAAAATTTTCTTTATATTTAGTTAGTAATTATGCCTTATTTCTGCATCCATACCAATAGGTTCGGCCAATACATTCTATTTGCTCTCTGCATGATTGTTTTTTATTTGGCAGGATCTGCGAGTATTGCCAAACCTATCTTTATAAAGGATGGCCAAGATGATTACAAACTAAATGATTACTTAAACATCTTCGTAGATACGGAAAAAAAATATTCCATTGAAGACGTCAGCACTCCATCCTTTCAACATAACTTTATAGAAAATACACAACCCTACCGATATGCAGAGCATCCGGATTATGCTTATTGGATCAAGATAGATGTTGTAAATAATACAACCAAACGAAAAAACTGGGTGCTTGAAGTCCTGTCTTTACATACACAGGACCTGGAAGTATACTTACCGGAAAACAATGGCTTCAAAAAATATAAAACCGGGCAAAACTATACCTTCGATAGTCGGGATTATTTAGTTAAAAACTTTGCATTTGACATCTATCCGGAGAAAGGTACTACTTATCCCATTTTCATACGAGTAAATAGTAATAACGGGGCCAGTTTTGAATATAAAATAAGAAGCCAGCAATACTTTAGTTTCTATTCCACCAAAGAATATTTGTTCCTGGGAATATACTATGGTATACTTTTCTTTCTTATTGTTTATAACCTCTTTTTAAGTGTTGTTACAAAAAACAAGTCTTATCTCTATTACATCATCTATCTGGCCATGTGTGTATTGTTGACATTTGAAGCAGACGGATTGGGTTTTGAGTTTGTATGGCCTAACCTACCCGGGTTGAACTATCATATGACTATATACATAGCTTCTTCCCTGTTTTTAATTTCTTTTTTAGCATATGCCATCAACTTCCTTGACCTTAAAAGATATTACCCACAGCAAGTCAAATGGTTATATGGAATAACCATAGTATATTTTTTTATCGCTTTTGTAATCAGGTTACCTGAACTTATATCCACTTTTTACTATTTGGTACCATTCGCCCATATTTACTTTCTCGCCATAAAAGGATTTAGAAAAGGAAACAAAGCATACCGGTACTTTATCGTCGGACAATCTTTTCTATTAGTAAGCTTGTTCGTTACCCGCTGTAGTTGGTATGGGTTACTACCACCCAATATTTTAATTGTTTATAGTTTCAACCTCAGTATTCTGATTGAAGGCATCGTATTTACCTACGCCTTTGTCGATAAGTATAACATCACCAAAAGAGAAGAAGAGCTGGCAAAACAAGAGCTGATTCAACAATTGGAAGAAAATAAAGCCCTGCAAACAAAAGTTAATAGAGAGCTGGAGCAAAAAGTAGCAGAAAGGACCCGACAGTTGCAGGAAGAGTCAACTAAGCTGGTAGAGGCTAATCAAAAACTGGAACAGCTCATGGCGGAGCTGAACACACTTAACTCCAAACTGGACTATGATAATTGGTATCTGAACAAACAAATATCGGAAGAAAAGAAAGCTCGTATTTTGTCAGAAGAGGTTAGTTTCGAAGAGTTTTCAAAGATTTTCCCCAATGAAAATGCTTGCCTGAAATTTTTGGAAAATCTAAAGTGGAACAATGGATATACTTGCAAAAAGTGTAATAACAACAAATTCATTCCTCAAAATAAATTATTAGGAAGAAGGTGTACCCGGTGTAGTTACATCGAATCAGCGACCACCGGTACCTTATTTCATGCTATTAAATTTCCCCTGGATAAGGCGTTTTACCTGCTTTATTATTACTCACTGAAAAAACAAAGCTTAACTCTTGAAGAGTTGGCAGAACTCACCGGATTAAGTAAAAACACATGCTGGAATTTCCGAAAACGCATCAACGAAAGGTCGGCAAAACGGGAAAAAATAAACAAGGATGTTAATGAATGGGAAGCACTTATTCTTGATTAAAACCGGTTGTTCTCACTTTTAAAGACATAAACATACTTTCACAAGAACCAAAGTTTTTGACCTATTTTCTTCATTAAATCCCAGAACCGGATGCATTGATATTTTTTAGGGATAAGCTATTTTCAAAACCACCCCTGGAGTTGAAATTACCCCAAAATGATTGATTTTTTTGTTGGAAAAAGAATGCTGCGTTATTCAAT
>DATCKK010000462.1:0-2626 GCA_036562325.1 Cytophagaceae bacterium
GCTTATCCTAACCCTGTGAGAGATATACTGAATATATCATACAGCAAGGATATCTCCGAGGTTGCAGTTATCAATATGTTAGGTCAAGTTGTTATTTCAGAGCAAGTGAGTACAACAGATGCTAAGGTTGATATGTCAGGCTTACCAACCGGAAACTATTTAGTTAAGGTAACGGTTGACGGAACTGTTAAGACTATCAAAGTAGTTAAACAGTAATCTTTAAATAATAAATGATTTTGGAAACCGCCTCAATTTGAGGCGGTTTTTTATTATAGCAAATGCGCATACTCAAATTAAAAAGTGATACTTGGTTTGTATATAGTGGAATTTTGAAAACTTGGTATGTTAAAAATAAATACTTTGTTATGAATTAATTAAAAAATAATTATCTTAGGGGCTTGAAAACGGAAGAAAAACTAAATACTTTTAATTATGACAAGAAAACTTTACTTGCAGTTTTTGACAATGATAGTCTGTTTGGTCGCTGTAAATGCTTTTTCGAGAAGCGTTTATAATGAAGAATATACTATTTGTGAAAAGGAATGTGCGGAAGTTGAAGTGTCTCTTGGTGTGAAATACAATAAAGAGATACAGGTTACTAAAAAAACAGAAAAAGGAAAAAATTTGTACATCTTCACTCCGGATAGTAAAGTCAAAGATGAAGATTTAAAAGCTCTTGAAAACAGGCTTAAAACAGTAGCTGAAGGCTTTGTTTCTTTGTCGGCAGATAAAAAGAATGAGGTTAAGGTTGTAGTAGATCCGGCAGTGATTACAGACGAAAGACTTGAGTGGTGTTTGCGTGTGGTGACTAAATTTTATGGTTATTCGGGTTATTATATAATATAATATTTTTAAGATTATGAAGAGAAAAATACTAATAGAGAAGCCTATATTTTCTTTTGTTGGAAAAAAGAAAAATTTCCGAAGAAGGGTATTTTACGGCTTTTTTGCAATGTGCATGTTTCTGTTTGTTTCTAAGTCAACTGCGCAGGTTTCGACAATGACAATGACAGCCGACCAACTTGTGGAGTTGATATTGGGGTCTGGTATACAGTACGATAATGCTTCAATTTCAGGTTCTCCAGATGCTATTCGGGCTTATTTTGGAGGTTCTCTTTCCGGAGGACTTGCTCCCGGAATGGAGTCGGGAATTGTTATGAGTTCGGGGTCGTTAGCTAACGCTAATGCTCTTCATGGGCCTCCCTCTAATTTAGGAAGTTCTTCTATGGGGATGCCCGGGTTTACAGAGTTGAGCCAAATAGCCGGGGTTAGCACACAAGATGGTATTATGCTTGAATTTGATTTCATGCCTATTACGGATATGATTAATATAAACTACCAGTTTGGTTCGGAAGAATATAATGAATGGGTGGGTACGGCTTTTAATGATGTGTTTGCCTTTCTCATTACTGGTCCTGAATATCCTGTGCCTGGAAAAAATTTGGCAGAAGTGGCAGAGGGGGTTCGTGTGACAGTAAACAATATTAATTGTGGTAGTAATTGTCCTGCAACTAATTTTGCTGCCCCGTACTGTCCTTATTATATAGATAATTGTAGTGGAGCTTATACAAATACCGTAATGGATGGATTTACAGTAATGCTAAGTGCACAGACAGCAGTAACTCCTTGTGAATGGTATCATATAAAATTGATGTTAGCTGACGGAACAGATAGTATCTTGGATTCTTGGGTGTTTTTGCAAGAAAGCGGTTTTTATGCAGTGGGGGCAGATGTTGAAAATGAAGTTTCTTACCTCGGAGGAGCGTCAAGTGTTTATGAAGGATGTGTAGGAAGTGAGGTTATTTTCTGTATTGCAGAGCCTTTACCTTATGCTCATACTGTTGATATAGATTGGTCGGGAGGAACAGCAACACCGGGAGTTGATTATTTAGATTTACCCCCTTCTATAACAATTCCTGCAGGTCAAACATGTGTTTCTATTCCGATTGTAGCGATTGAAGATTTTACGGCAGAGGGGCAAGAAACTATTATAGGGACTTATCAGAAAAATGTTTGTGAAATTGGGGAGATTGAAGTTTTGATTGATGATGCCCCCACAATAAAAGTAGATTTAGGAGATGATATAGAGGGATGTAAAGGAAGTGCGGATGTTAATGTAACACTCTCTCCTTCCATTGAAGATAATATTGGTGATGTGACTTATTTATGGAGTACAGGAAGTACTGATCCGACAATTACTATAAGTCCTGAAGAAACTACTACGTATTCAGTAACGGTTACAGATATGTGTGGTAAGGAGGCAACAGCGGAAATAACTGTTACTATCCTTCCGGACGATAATGAAGCCGTTTTTTCTATAGATACATTATATTGTTTGGATGAAACTCCTGATGTTTTACCTACTGTGTCAGAAAATGGAGTAACGGGAGTGTGGACTCCTGCTACGATAAATACTAATATTCAAGGAACATTTACCTATACGTTTACTCCTGACCCGGGGCAGTGTTCTCCAGAGTATGAATTAACCGTTACTGTTACCGATGAGATTACTCCTACGTTTATACCGGTTGCTCCGATATGTGCGGGTCAGCCGTTATCCCCTTTGCCGACGATATCTTTGGAGGGAGTAACAGGGAGTTGGTTTCCACTTGTGATGAATAATCAG
>DATCKK010000466.1:0-2329 GCA_036562325.1 Cytophagaceae bacterium
AAATCCCTTGATTTTGTGGAGGAAGAAGATCAATATGTGATCATTACTGCATTTCTGGAGTGTATCATTGCCAAAAAAGGCTTAACGATAAAGATACTTGATAAGAATGGTGTAGTACTTTGTGAAGATGAAAAAGGATATCACTGGGAAGAGCATAAAAAGTACGGGGGACAGATAGTATTCTGCAGTAAAAAGATTCAAAGTGGGGAACATTTCTTTGGCCTGGGAGATAAATCAACCGATCTGAATTTAAGAGGAAAGAGACTGGAGCTTTGGGGCAAAGATACGTATGGCTTTCTGAAAGATTCGGACCCGCTTTATAAGAACATTCCTTTCTTTTATGGATTGCATCATAAGATAGGATATGGAATTTTCTTCGATAACTCTTTCCGGTCTTTTTTTGATTTTGGCTATGAAAGAAAGAATGTTTATAGCTTTTGGGCACAAGGTGGTGAGATGAATTATTATTTCATCTATGGGCCGGAGTTGATGGAGGTTGCGGAGACTTATGCCAACATGACCGGTAAGCCGGAGCTGCCTCCATTGTGGGCATTGGGCTATCATCAATGTAAATGGAGTTACTATCCTGAAAAGGTAGTTCGGAATATTTGTAACGAATTTCGCCAAAGGAGCATTCCTTGCGATGCAATATATCTGGATATAGACTATATGGACGGGTTCCGTTGTTTTACCTGGAATCCTGACTATTTCCCTAATCCCAAACAAATGATTTCCGACCTTGCGGCAGATGGATTTAAAACGGTGGTGATTATTGACCCGGGGATTAAAGTAGATGAAAATTACTGGGTATACAAGGAAGGAATAGAAAATGACTACTTCTGTAAGAGAATGGATGGGCCTTTGATGAAGGGATCCGTGTGGCCAGGGCCTTGTAATTTCCCTGATTTTACCAACCCTACCGTGAGGGATTGGTGGGCTAACTTATTCCAGGGGTTGATCGAAAGCGGTGTAAGAGGAGTGTGGAACGACATGAATGAGCCCGCTGTGTTTGAGATTGAAACTTTCCCTTACGATGTAAGACATAATTATGACGGAGATCCTTGTAGCCATAGAAAAGCACATAATGTTTATGGGATGCAGATGGCCAGGGCTACATTTAACGGAGTGAAAAAGTTCTTGTATCCAAATCGTCCGTTTGTGATAACCAGGTCCGGTTATTCAGGTGTACAAAAGTACTCTTCTGTATGGACCGGGGATAATATAGCAACCTGGGAACATTTATGGATTGCCAATGTGATGTGTCAGCGCCTAAGTGTATCCGGTATTTCTTTCTGTGGATCCGATATAGGAGGGTTTATTGAAACACCAACCGGTGAGCTTTACATTCGCTGGTTACAGTTGGGAATATTCCATACGTTCTGTCGTACACACTCATCCGGAGATCACGGAGATCAGGAACCATGGTCGTTTGGGCCTGAATATGAAGAGCTGGCAAAGAAATTCATTGAGTTGAGATATCAGTTGCTGCCTTATATTTATACTACTTTCTATCAGTACGCCAAGTCCGGTACTCCTATGCTGAGGCCGCTTACCTTCCTGGATCAGGGGGATAGTGAAACTTATTATCGTCAGGATGAATTTGGGCTTGGAGATCATTTATTGGTATGTCCTGTAATACAGGCCGATGCGGATGGAAGATGGTTATATTTGCCGGAAGGCAGATGGTATTATTACTGGGATGATGAGCAATTCCACGGAGGAATGGAAGTATGGGCTGAAGCTCCTTTAGACAGAGTGCCTATATTCGTTCGCTCAGGTGCGGTATTACCTCACTACCCGGTGATGCAGTATGTGGGAGAGTATGAAATACAAGAGTTATTCCTGAGAATGTATTATACCAACAAGCCTTATAAGAGCATTATTTATGAAGATGCAGGCGACGGGTATGATTATGAAAAAGGAGCATATTCAGTAAAAACATATATTACTACAGGTAGTGATGATAGTTTTATGGTACAACAAACCATAAAAGGAGATTATCAGTCAACCTATCATAACTTTAGTGTTACTGTTCATGGACTACCTTTTGAACCCAGAGAAGTAAATGTGGATGGAGAAGTATTGCCGTTTGATGTATTGGATAAGGATAAAAACTTAATTCGATTCAAACTGAGAAAAGATTTCCAGAAACTGAATATTAGTTAGTCCAGAATATTGAGATCACGTAAGTAGAGTCGGGCCTTCTGTAAATTTTATCAGAAGGTTCGACTTTGTTTTTTTATCAGCTGGATTTTAGGATTAAATTTTTAGTCCAATAACATTTGTAGATTTTTTTTACTATCTTTTACCCTTTATAAATATTGCTTAT
>DATCKK010000006.1:0-9023 GCA_036562325.1 Cytophagaceae bacterium
GGCCAAAAGAATCGATGCACGAAAACTAAAAACCGGATTTGGTTATTTTATTCTTGTAATGGGAATTTATATATTTATTAAAGAAACATGGTTTTCTGTTATGTGATGAAAGTTACAAAGTTAAGCTACAATAAAGAGTAACTTTGTGTTATATAAATAAGTAAATACGATTATGAAAGTTGAACAAATATATACAGGATGCCTTGCTCAGGGCGCTTACTATATCGAATCTGATAAAGAAGCAGTTATTATTGATCCGCTGAGGGAAATTCAGCCGTACCTGGCTAAAGCTCAAAATGAAAAGGCGAAAATAAAATATGTTTTGGAAACTCATTTCCATGCTGATTTTGTTTCCGGACACTTAGATCTTGCGGAGGCTACGGGTGCTACTATTGTGTATGGCCCTAATGCTACGCCTAAATTTAAAGCACATATTGCCAAAGACGGTGAAGTACTTGAGGTGGGTAAAGCAAAGATAAAGGTACTTCATACGCCCGGACATACTATGGAGTCGGTAACCTATCTGTTATATGATGAGCAGGGAAAAGAGTATGCTATATTCACTGGAGATACGCTGTTTATAGGTGATGTGGGACGGCCTGATCTGGCTGCAAAATCTGATTTGACTAAAGAAGAATTGGCGGGGCTTTTATATGATTCTTTGAGAAATAAAATAATGCCTCTTCCGGATCATATCTATGTCTATCCTGCTCATGGTGCAGGTTCTGCTTGTGGAAAGAGTATGAGTAAGGAAACTTTTGATACCTTGGGTAATCAGAAAAAATATAATTATGCACTGGATGCCAGGATGACTAAACAGCAATTTGTGGAAGCTGTTTTAGAAGGCCTGACACCTCCGCCTCAATATTTCCCTGCGAATGTGAAAATGAACAAAGAAGGTTATGACTCAATAGGTGAAGTACTTCAAAGAGGAACAAAGGCATTGAATCCGGAAGAGTTCGAAACAGTAGCGAATGAAACGAGAGCACTTATACTGGATGCACGAAAACCTGAAGAATTTGCCAAAGCTCATATTCCTAATTCCATTAATATAGGTATTGATGGCAATTTTGCTCCCTGGGTTGGTGCTTTAATTACAGATATTAAGCAACCAATATTGATAGTGGCTGATAAAGGGAGGGAAGAAGAAGTGGTTACCCGGTTGGCAAGAGTTGGTTACGACCATTCTTTGGGATACATAGAAGGTGGTATAGATACATGGATTAAGGCAGGCAAAGAAGTTGATACTATAGAAAATATTTCTGCAGAAAAGTTCGCTGAGCTGTTATCAAAAAATAAGATACATGTGCTGGATGTAAGAAGAGAATACGAATATCAGGGGGGACATGTAAAGGAAGCTGAAAATATTCCTTTGGATTACATCAATGAAAATATGAATAAGATTGATAAAGGCCAGCAATACTTTATTCACTGTGCCGGAGGTTACAGGTCCATGATTGCCGCTTCAATACTTAAAGCCAGAGGAGTAGGCCAGGTGGTAAATATTGCAGGAGGTTATAAAGCCATTGCTGCCACGAACGCACCGATTACCGATGAATCAGAAGTTAATAAATAAGGTTTGGGCTATATTGAAAACAAGTAAGTCATAAGTAAAATTATAAATAGTAAATGTTAGAGATAATAAAACAACCCTGGCCCTGGTATGTGTCAGGGCCATTGATAGGGTTAATAGTACCGGTATTATTAATCCTGGGAAATAAATCCTTTGGTATTTCATCCTCCCTTCGCCATATATGCGCAGCTTGTATACCCGGAAAAGTTCCCTTTTTTCAGTATGACTGGAAAAAAGAGTTATGGAATCTTTTTTTTGTTGCCGGTCTGGTAGTTGGAGGTTTTATAGCTATACATTTTCTTGTTGAATCTACCATACAACCCGAACCTAAACTGGTAGAAGAGTTTACTCAATATTCCATTACTAATTATGAAGGATTAGTTCCGCCAGAGCTGTTCAATTGGCAAACCTTGTTTTCGCTCAAAGGACTTATTCTATTAGTGTTCGGAGGTTTTTTGGTGGGTTTTGGAACCAGATATGCAGGCGGGTGTACTTCGGGACATGCCATTATGGGCTTGTCGAACCTTCAGCTTCCTTCACTTATTGCTACTTGCTGTTTTATGATAGGCGGTATTATAGTAGCTAATTTGGTATTACCTCTGATATTATCCCTTTAAAATAGCAATGGACAAGAATAATGATAAAAAAGAAGAAATGACAAGAGAGCTGGATGGCGTATGGTTGAACAAATCCAAACTTAGTCACCCCATGTACTATAATCTTAAATATCTGATAGCAGGTATATTATTGGGAATAGTATTTGTAAAAGCAGAAGTAATCTCCTGGTACAGAATTCAGGAAATGTTTCGCTTTCAGTCTTTTCATATGTATGGCATTATTGGATCGGCAGTTTTGGTAGGTATGGTTTCTATTTTTATAATTAAAAAATTCAATATCAAAACCATTCATGGAGAAAAGATTGAATTTTCAGTTAAGAAGTTTAATAAAGGACAGGTTATAGGAGGACTGCTTTTCGGGGCAGGGTGGGCAATGACAGGGGCTTGTCCGGGCCCTATATATGTTTTAATTGGTGCTCAGGTACCTGTGTTTATTATTGTTTTATTAAGCGCTATTGCCGGTACTTACGTATATGGAGTGATTAGAGAGAAATTACCTCATTAGTTTTAATATTCATAAAAACACTTGCAGCTATAAAAGAAAGTCAGCGGGAGATGCAATGAATAAAATATCTCGCTGAAATGGAATAGTATTTGTAGTGCATTATTAGGGTTTAAAACCCATTGATTACTAAATTCGTACTAAAAGCTGCTCAGTTTATTATTAAAGAATATGAACTCTTTTTACCGTAGTTTGAAAAATAATGTACTGTTACTGTTTTTATTGTTTCAGTTAACAGGGTGTATGTCTTCACTCAATTTGCAGGTGATGAAGCCTGCGGATATTTATCTGGGAGAACATATTAAAACGATAGCAATCGGAGATCGGACTAAACCTCAGAGTGAAGTAGCCAATGTTTTGGAAGGGATTTTAACCGGAGAAGGATTGCATCAGGATAAGTTTGGAAAGCAAAATGCACTGGTAGGCCTTAATGATATATTAAGCCGGTCTCCAAGATATAAAGGCAAAGTAACCGATGTTTATATTGTAGGTTCAGGAGCAGGACATGTGTTTCCTGATCCGCTGCCTTGGGAAGAGGTAGATAAGCTTTGTAATTTTTATGATGCAGAAGCATTATGTTTAATGGAGACGTATGACTCTGATACCAAAATTACACCATCTGTAAAAATGGTAGACAAAAAGGATAGTGAAGGGCGAACTTATAAGGAAAAAGAATACTGGGTAGAACAAAGAGTGCGGGTACAAGTAGGATTCAGAGTATATGATGTAGTTAAAAGGACTATTTCTGATCAATACCATTTTGTGGAAGAAATGGGATGGACAGGAAAAGGCGCGACAGAAAAGGAGGCCATGAGCCGTTTAATAAACAAGAGAGATGCTACTAATAAAGTAAGTTTTGCAGCCGGTAACAAATATGGCTATCGTATTTCTCCTATGTGGATCACTGTTTCAAGGTCGTATTATAAGAAAGATAGTAAATTTCCTCAAATAAAAAGAGCCGCAAGAATGGTCCATGTGAATGATTGGGAAGGAGCGGAAAGGGAATGGAAGTCTTTGATTAATTGTGGCAGGGCAAAAACTGCCGGAAGAGCTGCCTACAACCTAGCTCTTGCCTGTGAAGTAAAAGGACTTTTGGAAGAAGCAAGAGGATGGACAATGGAAGCATATACCAAATATGGAAACAAGAAAGCAAGGGATTATCAAAGAATATTGGAAAGAAGAATTTACGATGAGCAAAGGTTGAAGGAGCAGATGGAGCCTGTAAATAACGAAAATAATGAATAAGATAATAGTACGAATAGCTGGTCGTATGATACAAAAAATGCAGGTAATTATTTGCCTGCATTTTTTGTTTATAACTCCCTCGTTATTGATAATTGATAATAAGATATACTTCGAAGACAATGTATACTAAAAAAGCTCCGGATGACGGAGCTTTTTTAGTATCAGCTTTATTGCAGCTTTTAAAGCTTATGTATAGGAATAGAATTATTCAAATATCAGGTGTTTCACAGACTCACCGGAATTTTTGAGTTCAATTAAAGAGTCAATTCCTACTTGTAAATGTTTTCTTACGTATTGTTTGGTAACAGCATCGTCGCTTTTAGATGTTTTTACTCCTTCCGGTTCCATTGGATTATCAGACACGAGCAATAAGGCTCCATGCGGTATGCCGTTTATAAATCCTACTACATAAATAGTGGCAGTCTCCATATCGATGCACATAGCCCGGACATCTCTTAAATATTCTTTGAATTTATCGTCGTGTTCCCAAACCCTTCTGTTGGTAGTGTATACAGTACCTGTCCAGTAGTCCAGTTCATGTTTTTTGATCATGGAGCTGACAGCTCTTTGTAGACGGAAAGAAGGGAGGGCCGGTATTTCAGGAGGCAGGTAATCATCACTGGTACCTTCACCGCGAATTGCTGCTATGGGTAATATGAGATCTCCTACTTTAGTTTTTTTCAGTCCACCACATTTACCAAGAAACAAAGCTGCTTTGGGTTTTACCGCTGAAAGAAGGTCCATCACTGTGGCTGCCATGGCACTTCCCATACCAAAATTAATAATGGTAAGATTATGCTCTTTGGATGTAGCGGATTGCATAGGCTTGTCCTTCCCAATGATTTCTACTTTAAACTGTTCGGCAAACATCTCCACATAATTTATGAAATTTGTCAGGAGAATATATTCCCCAAACTCATCCAAAGGTCTTCCTGTATATCTTGGTAGCCAGTCTTTTACTATTTCTTCCTTTGTTTTCATGGTTAATTACAGCTTTCTTGGTTATTTTTACTTTTATGATTAAACTTAATTTACCGCAATTTCAATTTAAGGTTACAAATATTGACGGTAAAACGTTAATTTTTGACATTTTACGAAAAAAATCAGTCGTTCTGACCCCTGAAGAGTGGGTAAGGCAAAATTTTATTCATTACCTTATCAACTATAAAAACTACCCTAAGTCCTTGATGAAACTGGAATCAGGTGTCAAATATAACCAATTAAATAATAGATATGATATACTGATATATGGCAGAAATGGAGAGTGTTGTATGCTAGTAGAATGTAAAGCCGCCAATGTTAAAATAACTCAAAAAGCATTTGATCAGGCTGCCCGTTATAATTTTTCTTTAAAAGCCTCTCATATTATTATTACTAACGGGCTTCAACACTTCTGTTGCCGGATAGATCATGACTCCAAAAAGGCCGTATTTTTAAATGATATCCCGGACTTTGATGCTATTGCCTAAGTTTTCTGCTCAACTCGTACCAGTTATTTTCTATAAGGCCGTTGCAATAAAATTGAATATGGGCTTTTAGCTTTTTTTCCAACTTATCCTTTATGTCTGGCTGGTCAGTGATTTCATGCTTTTGATGCAAGTCTGAAATGTGGAATAACCGGCTGTCTTCTTCGGAATATATGAGGTAATAGTCCTTACTAATCAGCCTGTAGGTTCCCCCTGAGTAGTTAATGGTTACCCCTTCATTTGCCTCTAATAGAGATTTGCCAAAAGGTAGCAGATCGTTCTGTGGTATATTTAAGAAGTCGAGAATAGTTGGCATTATATCCGTATGCTGAGCAACTACTGTTGTATCAGCCACAGGTATTTTTCCTTTGGGATGAAATAATAATAAGGGCGTTTTATAGTCGCCAAGAAGGTTGTTGTATTCAGGCTGGCCATGCATCTGTGTGTGGTCAGCAGTTATTATAAACAAAGTGTTATTATACCAGCTTTCCTTTTTTGCCCGGTTAAAAAATTGTCTTAAAGAATAATCGGCATATCCAATGCTTTCATGTATATCTAAAGTACCCTTGGGGAATTTGCCCTGATGTTCTTTAGGTATAGTATAGGGTTGATGCGAGCTCAGTGTAAATACACAGGAAGCAAATGGTTGAGGAAAAGAAGAAAGCCCGGTAGCATAGAATTGAAGGAAGGGCTCATCAAATATCCCCCAGTTGCCGTCGAAATCTTTAGCCTTATCAGGATATTCATTTAACCCATAATAGTTCAGGAAACCTGCATTTTGGGCAAATACATCAAATCCCATGGTCCCGTTCTTACCTCCGTGAAAAAAGGATGTATGATACCCCTTTTGATGAAGTACCGAGCCTAATCCTTTAATTTGATTGCTTTGATAAATGGAAGTAATATAAGGTTCTTCCATAAAAGCCGGTATGGAAGCTAATATGGATGGTAAGGCTTCGATAGATCTTGTGCCATTGGCATAGTGATTACTAAAAAATACAGATTCTCCAATTAATGAGTCAAGAAAGGGAGTATATCCTTTGTAAGAATTAATGGCTCCAATATATTCTGAAGCAAAGCTTTCAAGAATAATGATTACCACATTATCTTTTTTTTCTTCTGCTTGTTCTTCTTTAACTTCAGTAGTTTTTAGTTCCTGATAAAGTTGCTCTTCATTTAGATAGTTCACTTTTTCTACCCCTTTGATGCCCGAAGTCATTAGAAAAGTAAAAGGAGTGTTCAGTGTCACATTGCCTAATATATTAGGAGATACTATAAATGCATGGTTAGGGCGAAGAGGTTTGTATTGAAATCCGCCTCTGATAACATAGATACTTCCCCATAAATAAAAGGGTAGGAGAATACCGGCAACCCAGGCAGGTATTACTTTTGTAGCTTTTTGGTTACTAGGATATACTTTATAAATCAGGAAAATAAGCACAGTAAATAGCAGCGGGATAAACCAGTAATGTATAACGAGTTGAAATCCCTGATCAAAGATATCACTGCTTATTTGAAGAATATCAAAATGGGTTCTTTTACCCGTAAACTTAAAGAATTCAATATCGATCAGGTTTAGGAGTATGAAAGGGGCATTGATAACAATAAACAACGACTTAAGAAACCTTTGGTAATTGAGGGTTTCCAGGAATTTAAAGGGTAAAAATGAAAATATGGTAAAGGGAAGATTTATTAATGTTAGAATAGATAGGTCATACCTAAGGCCATGAACAAAGGCAAAGAACGTATTGCTAAAGTCTGCATGCTCAAAGGATGCATAATTGAAAAAATAGAATAGTAGCCTGCATAGCATATAAACTGCCAGCATCATTACCATTCTTTTGTAGTAGATTAGATAGTTTTTAACGTCCATTATTGTTTACCATTCATCTTTGGATACATGTTGCCAGATGGCTGAAATATCCATTAGCCAGGCTATACCTGCATGAAGCAGAAAGCCCCCAATTATGGAACGGCTATAGTATGCAATTATTCCTAATATATACCCACCAAAAATCGAACCGATTGCCTCTCCCATAGGTTTTCCAAAATGATAAAAGCAGTATACCGCTACCATTGGAAATACTGCTGCTTTGCCCAAATACCTGGCCAGCGCCAGTACAAAGAATCCGCGGAACAGCAGCTCTATTCCCAGAAAGCTTGATCCATAACAGAATTCATAAACCGGAAAAGTGATCCATCTTGATATACCCCAGTATTCTTCAGCTCTACCTGATTTATACATGGGATAAAACTTAATGAAGTCAGGTAAAAAGGAAACAGCAATAATGACAGGGGCCATACCTGCCAACATATACACATACGCAGAATAAGAACTGGATTTGAATCCATAAAAGTTCATGTCCTTACGGTCGTAGCTGTTCCAATAAAGATAAGCAATTCCTGCGATAACCAGAGGTGCCGAGAATTTGGTAGCGCATATTTTTATAAAATACTGAATCTCCGAAGCGAAGGTAGTATCGATAAAACCTTTATAAGCGTAATAAATAGTTTGGTTAAATGATAGCGCTGAAAGTATGGCAAGGGAAAAGATCCAGAAACCGCTGGTTTTAAAATGTTGATATTCCTTGATGGTTATAGAATAAGTAAGAACGACGAAGAAGTAGGGGACAGCATAGTAGAGCATCAGGAGCAAAGAGTAGATCTTTTGTCCTGCAAAGGATTCGAGGTAATCATCTTCAAAATTTATACTGAAATTGACTCCGATACAAACAGCCAGAAATAACCCGCAAATCAGGATAAACCTTTTAGGAATATCTTTTAAAAAGTTCTGGTGATATTTAAAAGCTTCTCGAATCAGACCGTTGGTAACTTTAACGATTATACAAATTCTTCCAGTTTAGTGAAGGGCAATTGAAATGCATCAGCAACGGGTTTATAGACAATTTTCCCTGATACTATATTCAGGCCACGGCGTAGCTCATTATTCTGCTGGCAGGCCTGTTCCCAGTCCTGATTGGCAAGAAGAGTAATGTATGGAAGCGTGGCATTGGTAAGTGCCAGTGTTGAAGTATAAGGTACTGCCCCCGGCATATTGGCAACGCAATAATGAACTACTCCGTCAATTACATATATCGGGTTCTCGTGTGTTGTAGGCCGACATGTTTCGATGCATCCTCCCTGGTCTACGGCAACATCTATAACCACTGTACCCGGACGCATCAGTTTTAACATATCCCTGGAAACCAATACCGGTGCTTTTGCACCCGGAATCAATACAGCACCAATAATAAGGTCGGATATCTGAATGGCATCTTTAATATTGTATTCATTGGAAAATACGGTGTCTACATTAGGAGGCATTATTTCACTCAAATACCTTAATCTGTTTAAGTTAACATCCATGATGGTAACATTTGCGCCAAGCCCTGCGGCCATCCTTGCTGCTTGTGTACCGACTACTCCTCCTCCCAATATCAGTACATTGGCTGGCCTTACTCCGGGTACTCCTCCCAGAAGCACGCCTCTTCCCTGATTATGTTTTTCAAGGTATTTGGCTCCTTGTTGTATAGACATTCTTCCTGCAACTTCTGACATGGGTATTAACAAAGGTAGTGATTTGTCCGGTTTTTCTACCGTTTCATACGCAATGCAAACAG
>DATCKK010000009.1:0-8434 GCA_036562325.1 Cytophagaceae bacterium
CCTGAAAAACTGGAGAGATATGAATATAGCGGAAGAATCATTGCTAAAAGCACAAAAGCATCTCCTTAAAGAACAAAAATCACAACTCCTTCTCGTTGCTGAACTGGAAAGGCTGAAAAAACAACACGGACACTCGTTACACGATTTTGACGAACAAAATAAAACAATTGAAAAATTAAAGAAAGAAAACCAACATCTACAGTATCTGGTTAATACTTACCGAAAAGAAGCACGTTCTAATAACCAGGTTAAATCAATCAGCAGAAGCAAACAATATAAAGATTGATTCCCCAATTTAATATACTTCTCCTCCAGCTGTCAAATTATTTCTTCATACTAAATATTATTCATTCAATCATCAAAGAGAGTTATCTATTATTGTAATCTCAGCCCTTCTATTCAGCCATCTGTTTTCAGGATTATCGGAACCATCGGGATTAGTATTTGGCACAAGCGGGCTGGTCTCTCCATGCCCTTTACCGGTCATTCTCTTTCTGGAAATGCCTTTACTAATCATATAATCCATAATAGATTTAACCCGCCTTTTAGATAAGTCAATATTATAACTTTCACTTCCCTTATTATCAGTATGAGCAGCTATATGAATCGAAATATTAGGATATTCATTCATCAGCGCCACAAGGCTATCCAAACTTCCGGAATGTTTCTCTATGAATTTAGTATCATCAAAATCATAATTCAGAATTATCCTCAACTCACTGGCTTCATCACTCTTCATTTCCTTTATAACACGAGTTACCGTATATGTCTTTTCATCTTCTACCACAAGTCTGTTTTCTTCCTCCAGTTTTTTAGCAGCCAGGGCAGAATCTACATTAAAGAACATATTTACCAGTACAAGGTCCACCTCATCAGTATGAATAATATTTGAATTCACATTAGAAGTATCAAAAATATAACTTCTTGCAATTTCATTTTTTAATCGATGGGTACTAAACAAAAACTTACTGGAATCATTTTCATTTATTCCATAGATCCAATACTCCTTATCATTAGCCAGGATAAAGATATTTCTGTTATCTTCCAGCAACTCGAAAGCACCTTCTTCCAAAAGATTATTGGCAGCCTGAACATCTAAAGAAGAGCTATTCGCTTTCATATACTCTTCCATATAGTTATTATAACCAGTAGGTAAAGTATTTGAAACAAGCGAATCTTTTTCGGCAGGAATAGTAACTTTAGAAGAATCTATAACTAAGGAATTAGGTGTTGTTTTTCTGGCCAACACTTTTACTTTTATAAACTCCGATTTTTGATTATCTGCAATGTTATAAGTATTAACCTTAAGTACAAACATCGGTTTATTCAACTTATAACTGTAAATATCATCACAGCAGGTAGCACTCGTAAGATGATATCCTTCGGGCCTGTTGGAAACAAAAAAGCCCTGGTGTGTTTTATTATTAATTGAAAAATAAGTATCGTCAACACTGGAGTTAATAGGTTTACCTATATTCACAGGCTGGGACCATTTATTTAATTGCCCGTCGGACTTAAATACATCAAACCCTCCGAAACCGTAGTGAAAATTTGAACTAAAGTAAAGTGTTGACGTTTCGTTATCAAAAAAAGGAGTAATTTCATCGCGTATTGAGTTTACATTCGCACCCAAATTAACAGGTGCCCGATGACTCCCGTCCTTGTTAATTATGGAATACCAGAGATCCATTCCCCCCTTGCCTCCCGGACGATCTGAAGCAAAATATAAGACCTCCATTTTTGACTTGCCCACCATACAATAACCCACGTTAGGTTGAGTGGATGTATAACCTTTTCTATTCAACTCTTTAACCTCTTCAGGTTCTCCAAGCTTCCCATCAACCACCATACATCTGAAAATCTTACATTCCATTCCCCCTGCATTATTCGAATTGCACCGGGTAAAATAAAATTTTGACTGGTCAGGAGAAAATGTCCCGTTAGCGTTACTTTCGTATGTTGTATTTACATTAGGAAGTTCAAACTTTCTCGACCATTCATTATAAGCATCCTTTTTTGATAAAAGTATTTTCACCTGGTAAGGATGCGACTCTCCAGGATTGACAACAATTACTGAATCTGAATCAAGTGATGAAAAATACAAAGTACTATCGTTCAATAAAAAAGGAGCAAACTCACTATAAGAAGAATTAACAGCATCCCCCAAATGAGTAACTTTTAACGGCAATACTTCTTCATTATTCTTCAATGCAAAATCACAGGACAAAACTTCATTTTTAGCAAATAGTTTAAATCTCTGCCCTTTTTCTTCACGATACTTACTGGTTGCAAACTGCTTGAATGCTGATTGTGCTTCTTTATATTTTCCATTGTACTTCAAGCTTTCCGCATATCTATATAAGTTCAATGTTACCGTTTTTCCATCCAGTTTAACAGCTTTAGCATACCACTCTTCTGCATTAGCATAATCTCTTGAGAAAAAATAAGCATCTGCTAATCTGGAAATATACTTTTTATTGGAAGGGTGTTCCGCTACTAACGCTTTTAAATAATCTGTAGCATTATAATAACTTCCTTTATTAATCATCCGATCGGCCGTTTTATGCCTTTTCTCCGGAGACAGCTTATTCACGTTCCTGGTTTGAGAAAAGCCTGCGGATGCATAACTTAATAAAACTATTAATAAATAAATACCATTTATCTTCATTGTATGTTCACGCTTTGTCAAGACTTAAAAAAACTTGCATGGCACTGTATGTTCATTAGGAATAGCACGTGGTAAAAATCCTGTATATATCAATGTAATTTCGTAGGCACCTACCATCCTTCGTTGCGAAATTTGTTGAGCACCATACATGGTAGCCATGCTATAGGTAGCATATGAACCTTTTACCTGATTTAACCTGGAAACTGTTTTATCATAAGAAAATGTAAACTGATAGTTTTTATAATTCAAACCCGCCATCAGGATAAGTGCATCAAATGTTCTGTAATAAACGCCTCCTTTTAATACCGTTAGCTTTTCCGGGTCAGGTTGAACAGTATAAGCAATTGCAGAACCGATATTAAAATCTATCGCTCGTGTTTGAGTCATAAACATCATATCGGGAATCAGAGTAAATTTATCATTCAGCTTATAATCCATTCCCCATGACCATATAAAGCGATTCTTTAATTTATTAATATCCCCAAAATCTCTTTGCATAAAGGTTTCTTTGGGTTTATTAACATTATAAAAAGAGATACCCGACCGCATACTCACCATTTCACTTACCTTAACCTTATAATAAACACCCGCATTAGTATTCAAATAAGAAAAACGGGTTAGCCCAAGAGGTTCACCGGAAGCAATTGACGGATCATACTGATAATCCCTGATCTGATTATTAAAAAACAAACCGCTATAATCTATTGACTTTTGAACCACCCCAAACTGCAAACCTGCTGAAAGGCTATGTCTTTTCTGAACATCTAAAATTTTAATATAAGACCCGGATACAAAAAAGGAGTTATTCTTAATTATACCTTCGCCCATATTATCATTAAACAAGAATAAGCCTGCACCCACTTTATCATTTCCACTTTCATTGATCGGGAAATTGGCATCTCCTGAAAATGCCATAGTTTCAAAAGCGGAATTAATCTGCTTCCACTGATTTCTGTAAATAAATCCAAGGCGGATATCTTGTGGGAAAAAACCTGTTAATGCCGGATTTAAAGAAAGTGGCGTATTATAAAATTGAGAAAAATGTATATCCTGTGCATAGCCCTTTTTAAGAACAGGAAAAAGGACAATTATTAGGATTAAAAGTAATTGTTTTTTCATGTTCTTATCGGATTAATGTCAATTTACCACTTAATACTATTTCTTCATTATGAAAGGTTCTGGCCTTCACATAATATACATAAGTACCTAAAGGCTGTTCGGCATTTCTAAAAGTACCATCCCATCTTGCATTCAAATCATTTTCTCCATCAAATACTTTTTCTCCCCAACGGTTATAAACCTTAAATTCAAGTAATTCATCTATTCCTTTGTAATGCAAATACAATTCATCATTATTACCGTCACCGTTAGGACTGAAAGCAGTTGGCAATATCAGATATATCTTAAGGTCAAGATGCCTGGTTATAGTATCCGTACAGCCATATTCGCTATATACTATTTGGGTTACGTCAGTCTCCAAAACAGATGCATTATAAATATGCTCAGGATTATTTGATAAAGGGTCTGTTATCAATATAGAATCTCCATCGCCAAAGTACCAAAGCCATTTCACACCATTAATAGATTCATCAATGAATTTAACAGGTTTTAATGTAGTTAAGAGTTTTTCATTGACTGAAAAATTCGCTTCAGGATTAGGACGTACTGTTATTGTCTTTTTAATAGTATCGACACACCCCGACCCTTTGTTCATTACATAATGCACCACTTCATATTCCCCAACGTCTGAGTAAAGATGAACAGGATGTTGCTCTGTGGAATAGGTACTATCCCCAAAGTCCCAATACCAGAAATAGATAGAATCATTCTTACTATTACTTTCTGACTTATCTGTAAAAATTACCGGATAACCATAGCAAGGGTTGGAGTGATCAAAGTCCGGAATAGGCAAAGGCTGAATGTGTACCGGTTTTACAACACTGGTGGTACATCCGAAATTAGAAGCGATCAGATCCAAACTTATCATATATACACCGGCAGTATCAAATTTATGAAATGGTTCTGTTGAAATTATCTTTGTTCCGTTTCCAAAATCCCAATGTGCTTCCAAAGAAACTTCAGGGAAAGAAGAACAAGTATAAAAAAATCGGGTATCTCTTAAAGCACAAGTATCTTCAGCACAGAAGTCAGGAGGATCTGGTAATTTAACCACGTAATGGGCTGTTGAATCTTTAAGCACACAACCATCACTATTGACTACAGTCAATACCGGAAAATAGTCCCCATGATTATTAAACGTAAATGCGACAGGAGGATCTAAAGTTATACTATCCACACGCACTTTATGATCATGATTATGGTCGTGATGATGTTCAAAATGGTAAACCTCCCAAGTCCAGGAAGTAATGGGCGATCCGGAGAGTTGACTTGCATATATATTCGTAGGAAGGCCAGCACACGAACCAACTATGGAGTCCCACTGTATTTTCAATTCATCATAAATACGTACATCCTCTGCATAATTCAAACTACATCTATAGTCATTGTAATACATTAACAAACTCACTGTATAGGTATTACCTGCAGAACCTTGCGGATAGACATATTTTCCTTCATAATAGTAACTATCATTACTATTTTTATACAACTGGCTCTTGACTATTTTTAAAGAATCACCATTACCAAAAGACCAAACTAAACTATCTAAGTTATAAACATTTGGACTTCTAAATTTAACTTCCTGTCCCAAACATAAAGCTGTGGGAGCAACACTAAAAGCATCATCCGGTAAAATGTAAAAAAACTTCTTTGTGATTGTATCTATACACCCAACCGAACAATGTACAATAAGTCGAACATCATAGATTCCTTCATTGGCATAATTGTGCACTGGGTTTTGAAGCGAGGAAGTATTTCCATCTCCAAAATCCCATTCCCATTGTACGATTCCATAATGGCTAAAGCTTTCATCAATAAACTGAACTATATCTGACTCCTTACAATAGTCCGAATAACTAAAGTCTGCCCTTAGTGAGGGAAGAACGCTTCGGGTTATGGAAGTATCGCACCCGAGTATATCCTTAATAGTAACATTGTATACACCTATTTTATCTACAACAATAGTATCATTAGTCGACCCCGTACTCCACTGAATTTTTAATGGAGATTTACCCAATGTATCCTCCACATGAAACATTACCTCCGGATCATTACATTTAAAATAAACCGAAGGCTCTGGTACGTTCCCATAAGGATTAAGATTTACATAAACACTATCCACATACGTATCCATACAATCATTTTCATTAATAATTGTCAGAGTATATTTTGTCCAACCGGTGTCCTTTGGGATAATTATAGAAGTAGCATAAAACGGTTGTCCCGGAAAATAAACTTCGGGAGGAAATGGAAAGTCAAACGGAGGAACTCTGGATATTCCTCCATAGTTTCCTTTATCGGTAGTAATTAAATAAAACTTAATTCCACATATGGTTGCTTTTGACAAATCGACAAAAGGTAAATATTTGTACTGGCAAGAATCCTGATGTTTGAGATATGCCACAGGATTGTCACACACTTTTACTACTTTATTTACTTTTCCTTCACATCCATTTTCATCTTTTACAGTAAGAGTAACCTGATAAATACCGGGCTTTGAATATATATGGAACGGATTTTGAGAAGTGGATGTATTAGATGAAGAAGAAGGATCTCCAAAATCCCAGGACCAGGAGGTTATTGTACCTGAAGTGCTAAAAGACTTATCTGTAAAATCAACAGTATCGGGATAACATATTTTGGTATTTTCAAAATCTGCTGTAACTGCACTTATTAAAGAAGTACTCGCCTCTCCCCTGCAACCATTAGCGTCGGTAACAGTTACAGAATAAGAACCTGGGCCTTTAACAACCGAGGGTGTAGACTCAAGTGTACTCCACTTATACAGGTAAGGTGATTTACCTTTAGTCACAGTAGCCGTTAAAGTAACTACCGCATTGCATGCGATGGGCTGGCTTGCCGGTAACGATACTTCAGGTGCTTCGTGAACAACAACAGTAAAACGCTTTCTGGTAGGAGGAGAAATCGGACAATGGTTATCTTGCAGATAAACATCAAAATAATGCGTACCTACATCCGATAAAGCAGGTTGAAAACAAAAATTCCCCCTGGGAGATTTGTCTGTACCGGAGACAACAAACCTTGCTTTGGTAGTGTCAATTCCTTTATCCCACCACATAGTTAATTTCTGATCCTTATCCAGGTCTGACCCATATACCGAAAAACATAATTCCGTATTAGGACAAACATAAGCTGTAGTATTAGCCGAGTTGTTTATTCCACTTATGATGGGAGCTGCATTAGCAAAGTTTCTTGAAACTAGCTGAACATCCCTCATTACACTTCCCACCAGTACACCATTTCTGTATTCGCTCGCTACAATTGCAGTAACAGAGACTTCTTCTGCTGTAGGGCGTACTGTTAATGCCCCCGAGTTTGGATCTATTGAAAACCCGGACGTGGAAGAGAGTGGGTTGGATGTTGAAAAACCTGGCTTATATTCAATAGTAGAAAACTTACCTGTTTTCGGAGTGGTGATAGAATATACCACAATATCTTTGTCTGTCTCAGATACCTTAGGGTTAATAGAGTTATCCTGGTTAATACCTAAAAAAGCAACCGGATCGTCTGTAAATGCCGGTGAACTATTATTCGGAGCATCAACATTGTTTAACCGTGCTTCAATATAAGTACATTGGGTAATAGGGCTGGTTATATTGGTAATAGCAGCGTTTCGATAACATTCTCGCCATGAAATCGTCCAATCAGTACAAGCCTGAGGCACATCAAAAATTCCTTTATACACATATTTTTCTACCCCAGGCAATGTTCCCCCATTACATCGGGTTGGGTTTTCTTCACATACAGGTGTTATCTCTTGTTTAGAGCCAGCAACCATATTAACTCTGAATGTCCCCTGCAGATTGCAACTTAAAGAACTATAGTCCAGATTATAGTAGCTATTTACCGGCAACCCCTCACAATCTCTGTACACGTTTAAGGTAAATTCAAACTTATTGGCGCCAATATTTCTATAAGATATATCTGCTCCTACTATGTGTGTGCCGAAAGATTGAACAGCGAAGAACAATAGTAAAATCAATAAACTATATCGGCAATGAGACAGCAAAGCCATATTTTATGAATTTTAAAAAGTTTAAATCAAATTATTTAATAACAATGGATGTTGTCAGAATTCGATGAGCATTAGTCATCTGACAAATATAAATTCCGGAATTTAATGGTGGCAATTCCAAATCAACTCTGCCTTGTTCTGTATTAACCGTATTCTGATATACTATATTTCCAAGCAAGTCTTGTATAGCAATTTCCATAGGGCCTGGTTTTAACAGGTCAGAAACTACAGTTACTCTCTCAGAAGCAGGATTCGGATATACACTTATGGTAGCTGCTTCATTAGGAAGAGTTGAAAGAACAGCATGCTCTAACTCAGCAATCCCAAAATCATGTACTACCAGATACACTTTTTTATTATCGTTCTGAAGGCTTACCGCAACAGCTAAAATATTATCGTTAGGCAAGTTCGAGTTTTTAGTAGAGTAATTATACCATACACCATCTTTAATAACAGACAAGCCATTATAAGTTGCAAAAAAAACATTACCATAAGAATCAAATACTATATCATTAATTGTATCTGACAGCAGGCCTCCGGATGTATTGGCATTGGTATAAACTGTCCAGGAGGTGCCGGAATATTTGGCTACTCCCCGCATAGTTCCAACC
>DATCKK010000011.1:0-5498 GCA_036562325.1 Cytophagaceae bacterium
TTAACTTTAATAACATTTTTATTATGGCTGTAGTTTCTCCAGCTTTATTATTTCTGCATAAGTACCTGTAGTAATGCCCATCAGATAAACACCTGTCTGCAACTCATTACCGATAATTATTACTCCTTCAGGTTGATTGTATTGTCTGGATGAAATTACTCTGCCCAACACATCATACATGGTGATGTGTATCCACTCTGCACTGTTGATTAAACGAACTTCCGTATAATCGGAAAATACATTCTTGCTTACCATTATTTGAGGATTATCCATTCTTACAGATATAATTTGACTGGCTGTTTCTGTTCCGTCATAATCTACCTGAATTAGCTTATAGTATATGGTTCCGCTTGGGTTTGCATGGGTATAGTTATAATTGGTATGTGTGGAAGTAGTGCCGGCACCTTTAATAATTGCTAATGGTGAGAATTGTATACCGTCTGAAGAAGTGAGTAAAATAAAATGCGAATTATTTATTTCCTGGCTCGTACTCCAATTGACAATCGCATTGTTACCACGAGGAGATGCTGAAAACGAAATTAATTCAACCGGAGCAGGGCAATCTACTGTAATGGTAAAATCATAGGTTACTGTGCCCTGGCATGGGTCAGGAATAGATACGGTATAGGTAGTTGTAGCACCAGGCGTAAAAACAGGAGTTAAACTATATATATCATCAATTGATCCATCGTCAGGTGACCACCGGTATTTGGCACTGCCATAAACTTCAAACTCGTACAAAGAATAACCATAGCCAGTTGCACGCTGGACGCCATACATTCTTATGTAGCGGATGTTGGAGGCTGATGCTACTATCTTATCTGTTCCGCCATCTGAATTGGTTTCATGATACAGGTCGTTCCATGTTACATTATCTTCCGATACCTGAATATAATACTCCCGGCCATACGCCGCTTCCCACACGAGTATTACACTGTCTACATCGTAGATACTCGCCAGGTCAATGGCGATCCACTGCGGGTCGGAGAATGTACTTGACCAACGGGAAAACAAATTGCCATCTACGGCACCGGCTCCGGAGTTGCCTCCATATTCATTGCTGGACACCACAGCTGATTTACCAACTGCCACATTTATGCCACTGAACTTTACCAAAGGAGGCAAAGACACCGGAACACTTCCAACGCATATAGTAGTATCAGAAAGAGCGAAGGTAGTGGAGGTTTTATTTACATATACCTGATGTTCGTTGTTGAAGCCTCCTGTAGATGAAGTAAAGCCCCAGTACACGTAGGGGTTGCCATCAAATACATTGTTTAGTATATCATAGCTAAAAGAAACAACTTGTATGTTATCGAAATACACTTCCAGTGTGGTAGTTGCCGGGTCATAGGAAATCGTAAAGTCATACCAGTTGCCGTCTTCCACATTGGTTTTGAGTGGATGTATCTGAACCGGGCCGAATAAATTGCTATCGGCACTGGCGTGGTTTACGTTCCCTCCTTTTAAAATAGCTAAATGGTCATAATCCGGGTCATTATTATCCTGGTCTCCGGAGCCCGATATGTTTTGGTAGGTGTCGAACTCCACTGCCAGGGACTTGCCGGGCAAATCCCGGTATCCGATACCGCCGCCCAATGTACCGGCGGATAAACAATTGTTCTGCAAAACAAAGGCAATCCCGTCCGCACCGCCATCATCGGTACCAAAGTACAACCTGCCTTCTACATTCAGGGGGTCATTAAGATTATGTTGAATTTTGTACCAAACAGAACCTGCCTGATTATTTGCCGCCTGGATTAACCGGTAATATCCGCCTCCCAGGTTCACGGCGTCGTTATTGACCTGAAACTGGGCAAAAAGATCACAGGCATACAATAGAATTGTAAAGAGTAATAGGGTTCTCATATTCCAGTTAGGGTTTAGGCATTTTTCTGATTTGAAATTTATTACTATGTAACCCAGAAAGTCACCAAAAAAATTGAAAAAGGCCTATAAAAAGTAGAACTATATTGGGATTCGGATTTAGAGAATTTCCGCTTTACCAACCCCAAAAACCTGTTTTCCTTTAAAAATTCGGCCAAAATGGAATTATTTAATACGCTTGGCAGGCAATAAAATCTAAAATGGGAATTTTCCTTAAAAAATTAGGACAGGTGAAATTCGGGGGGCATTGAGCAATTCTCCACAGTGTCATGGCATTATACGATTATTCACGCCCAAAGGATGAATAATCTGTCTTAAATTCGCTCTACGGGCAAAATTAGCCTAAAAAGAAAGCATATACGGACTGCCTTAAACTCAACGATAGCTCTTACCTCACTCAACTACGACTCAACCCTGACTCATACCTGACTTATGTAGGGTGAAACGCGGATATGAGGTGGCTTTGGCACGGCTTTGAGGCGGATCAATAGATATTGATTTTTGAAATGAAAGAGGGGAATTTTTATTAAAACGTTCAAAAACTGCCCTGTACAAAAAAGCTACTTTGTGTATCAGATATTTTATTAAATTTAGCAACTTATTGATCCTAATTTCGTGATAGTGATTGGGTTATTGAAAGGAAAAGGTTTTTGGTGAGTTAAGCCATAACACTCTGTTATTAAGAGTGTATCATACTGCACTATATAACTTATGGGACACATACGCGAATACTACGAACGGATCATACAATTACAGGAATCAGAATGGGAGTTCATCTCTTCTCATTTTGACAGAAAGGTTTTTTCAAAAAACGAAATCATTACACGTCAGGGGGAAATTGAAAACTACCTTTCCTTCGTCGAAATGGGCATTGTCCGGCTTTACATTCCTGACGATGAAAACGAACTCACTTTCAATTTCAGCTTTGACAAAGAATTTACTTGTGCTTATGATTCTTTCCTAACACAAACACCCTCTGAATATGAATTGCAGGCACTAACAGAGACCGTAGTTTGGCAGATTTCCTATGACGATCTTCAAAAAGTTTACGAACAAACTAAAGTGGGCAACTACTTAGGACGCTTTGCTTCTGAAAAATTGTTTTTAGCCAAAAGCAAACGTGAACTGTCCTTGCTCAAATACTCAGCAAAAGAGCGCTATTTAAGGTTGATTAGTGAACAATCTGAAATCTTGAAATTCATTCCGTTAAAGTATGTCGCTTCCTATCTAGGTATAACTCCACAAGGCTTGAGCAGGATACGCAGACAAATTACTTAACATAGGTTCATTGCATGCTCTTTTCATTCTTTGGAGTTTTGTCCCAAAAAAGAACAGGAATGATACGAGCAATTTTAGCCTACGGACATAGTATTTTAAAACAGAAATGCAGCGACATAGAAAAACATTATCCTGAGTTGGACAAGCTAATTTCAGATATGTGGGAAACAATGAAAAACGCTAACGGTTGCGGATTGGCGGCATCACAGATTGGGCTTCCTATAAGGCTTTTCGTCATTGACAGTAAATCGACTTTTGAAAATCTCGATGAAGCAGACCGAGAAATATATTTTGCTACGGACGACCAGGGAATCATGGAAACGTTTATCAATGCAAAAATCATTGAACGTTCCGAACAATGTTGGGAAGACGAAGAAGGTTGTTTAAGTATTCCAAACTTATCGCGGCCAGTAAAAAGGCCCTGGGCAATTACCATAGAATATTATGATTGGAATTTTAAAAAACACAGGCGTACTTACAGCGGAACAACTGCAAGAATGATACAACACGAATACGATCATTTAGAAGGGATTTTGTATCTTGACTATCTGAAACCACTAACCAAAAAACTAATGGAGGGTAAACTTAAAAAGATAATGAAAGGACAAATCCGGACAAAATATCCAATGAGGTTTGTATAATAAGTAATGGCAAACAGTAACATCGATATGGAATTATTCATTAGAAAAACAGATGACTTGTTTACTCTCCCGGTGAAAGTAGTAGGGTTAGATATACTTGATGCAACGACTAATGAAAAAAGATTAATTAAATATGGAGAAAGCTTTACCTAATATTTTCTAATAAAACCAAGCATTATCGAACCAGCAGCATGTGTGGTTAAAAACTATTTAGCTATCTATATCTTTATTTTTAGTTATTCCAAAATGACAGAACGTATTCAACCACCAAGTTTCGAAGAGTCAGTTAGAAAAAGGCCATTTATGTACATCGGTAATGAGCGTATTGAAGGGCTTATAACCGGATTAATAATTGACTGTATCGAACTTTGCAAAACAGACGAAATAACTTTTGAAATCATAATATCAGATGAAAATAATTTTATTTTAGGAATAAAAACTGAGCAAGATCTAAATCCGTTTTGGCAAAGTTTTTCGATAAACAATCAGGATTTTAACTATTACCTTAGTAAGGTTCTAAAAATTATTTCATCAAAGTTTGAAATCAAGACTATAAACAAAATAAAGTTTGAAATTCATTTTTCGCTAGATAAAGAAATAATTCCTAATCCTACAATTGATTATTTAAAATTAACAGAAAAGGTCCTTCAAATTGCTTTTCTTAATCGCCAATGTGAAATAATAACAATAGACCAGCGACAGAAATTTATAAACCAAAACTATTATCACTTTCCTCAGGGAATATTTTATCTTTTTGACAGAGTAAGAACTGAAGTATTAGGTAAGCCTGAGTTTATATTGACATTTGACAATGTTGTTAATAACAAATTCTATCAGATTGGGATTGCCTATCGAACAGATTGGTTTCCAAAGCCCTATATTATGAGCTTTGCCAACGATGTTCATACTGTCTGTAATGGATCACTAGTTGAAGGTGTACTAGATGGATTAGTAAACGCTTGCAAGATCTATATAAAAGAAAACAACTTAACATCATTTAAAGTGAGTCGTAAAAAACTCCTACATGAGCTTATTCTTATCTGCGCTGTTCGAGGAGAAAACTTTAAATATGGTGGAAGTTGGAAGGAAACACTAGAAGATGATGCTGTAAAAAAAGAGGTTAAGAAGTTAGTCTCAAAATTAGCTCTGGATTTTTTTAAAAGCCAAAAAGAAAAAGTTGATAAGTTTTTTATGCGATTTGACCAAAGTCAATTCCCAAGATGTACTAGCCTTAATTAAGGCTAAAAGCTGATAACATAATATAACTTTCTTAACAAGGTGAAAAAGAAAATCAGAGCCTTTACTAAAAACTTGTCTTAAACTCTCCCTCATGAATCTTGCTTATCAGGCGCACCGTTTCTGTTATTGCGACGATCATCTTCTGATAGTGTTCAATGTCAACTGCAGTTAAACTATTGCCTTTCCTGAGCAGTAACCACTTCTGTGCAGGCTGGATATTTCCCGAAATAAAGTTCCATGTTGTTTCAGGTACATTGTCGAAATACTGAACCTGGTTAATATATACTCTCCCGGATACAAAACCGGGATCATTAACCAGATTATCGCCAGTCACAGGAAAAGAAGTGATGAACATATCTTTGGTGATACCGCTTAGTCTGTGCAATGCCATGATTCTTTCAGCAAGTTTAACCAGTCTCCAAAAGGCAGAGTCATCTTTCGGATAAGGCATTC
>DATCKK010000515.1:0-1730 GCA_036562325.1 Cytophagaceae bacterium
CAATAATATTAGTTGAAGGCTTATTTTGCCCTTTATTCATCTTTTCATAACTTACAAGTTAATATTAATTAAACCCCTTGTCCTTATGCCGACACATAAAGAGTTTCAGAAGTTTGAAATAAGAGTAGGGACGATTACGGAAGTTATGGATTTTCCTGAAGCTATCATTCCTGCTTATAAATTGAAGATAAGTTTTGGTGAATATGGAATACGTACCTCAAGTGCGCAGATTACCAAATCATATACAAAAGAAGAATTATTGAATAAACAAGTAGTAGCGGTTATCAACTTCCCACCTAAACAGATCGCTAATTTTATCTCTGAATGTCTTGTACTTGGCGTACCTACTGCTGATGGCCATGTTATATTACTGGAGCCGGATAAGGAAGTGCCTGTAGGCCTTTCTATTGCCTGAACCGTTTATCGGCCCAATAGCTGTTTTAAGATAAGTTATGGTTAAGCTTAGTGTTAATCCCCATATTTCCGGTTAACAACTTATGCATAGGGCATTTTGTGGCAATTTCCAGTAATCTTGTTTTTTGTAATTCGTTTAGTTCTCCTTTTACCAAAATAGTGGTTGAAATCTGATCAAAGTTATTGTTGGCAAAGTCAGCGTTTACTTCAATAGAACTTAACTGCCATCCTTTTCTGTTAGCATACATTTTCAGAGTGATGCAAATGCAGGATGCCAGAGCGGCTAATAAAAGTTGTTGAGGAGTAAAACCTTTGTTACTTCCTCCTATATCCTGAGGTTCATCGGCCAGTATCTGATGGTCTTCGGATGATAGTTGAGTAGTAAATCCCTGAGTTAAAATAGCGTGAATCATAAAAAGGATAGGTATATTTTATATACAAATACTTACTTTACCGGATAAAATACACTCTTCAAAAGATATACTACAACTTGTCTTGTTTGAGCAAAGCCTAAGATTTTGTTTTATGAAACAATCTCCGGTTTGGCTTTGCTCAAAGACAGTAAGAACACGGCTTCTATAGACAAGTTGAAAACAGAGCTATTTTATCTAGTTTTTTAACAGTTGAATTACCTTGGTACTGTTATCAGGGTATATGGCTTTTAGAAAATAATAACCTTTAGGCACTTCTAACTGCTCAAGATTTAAAGCTGCCTGGGAGGAAGAACAAATTCCATTATAATAAGTCTTACCCATCATATCATATAAAATTAATTCAACAGTTTCATCTCCATTCATATTTACAAACAGATCAGACTGTGTAGGGTTGGGATATACTGAAATTTTCATTGCACCAGGGTTAAAGCTGACATTATATTCAATGGTAACCGGTTCTCCCTGGACTCCGCTACCATTGGGCCCGGAAAATGGGGTTGCCGTCAGAAATGTGGAATATACCCAAATGTTAGGAGAATCTGTAGGGCCGAAATATCCAGGTTGAAAATCACCATTTATATCTCCGTAAACGGAATAAGGTGCCTGGTTTTCGGTTTTGTAATATTCATAAGTTCCTACATTAAATAACACGCTACCTGTAGGCGGGATGTTACCTGTTACTCTAATATTCAAAGGTGGGAGAATAGCAATATTTATATGATCATTGTTTTGAAGGACACGGATGTCCTGGTTGTTATCTGCGTTTACCAGAATAAAAGAGGTAATAGAGGGTGCTTGTGGTATAATTCCGGTAGTATCAATAAAGTGCAGGAAAACAGTATCTTCTAATTCTCCAACTATACCATGGCGCCGAATTTTGGC
>DATCKK010000516.1:0-2471 GCA_036562325.1 Cytophagaceae bacterium
GTTTGATATGGAATGGAATAGTGGTTTTAACACCTTCAATCACAAACTCTTCCAATGCTCTTTTCATTCTCGCACAAGCTTCATCTCTTGTAGGAGCACTTACGATCACTTTGGCGATCATGGAATCGTAGTTAGGTGGAATGGTGTATCCATTGTAACAATGTGTGTCCACTCTAACGCCATAACCACCAGGGATATGGAAATTGGTGATTTTACCAGGGCTTGGTCGGAATCCGTTAGCAGGATCTTCAGCATTAATTCGGCATTCGATTGCATGTTTGGTAGGAGTGAAGCTTTTACCCTCCAGTTTACCTCCCGCAGCCATTTTAATTTGTTCTTTGATAAGGTCTATACCGGTAACTTCTTCTGTAATCGGATGTTCTACCTGAATACGGGTATTCATCTCCATAAAGTAGAAGTCGCCATGTTTATCTACAAGAAACTCAATAGTGCCGGCACCTTCGTATTTAATCGCTTTCGCACCTTTTACGGCGGCTTCTCCCATTTTGGCACGAAGCTTATCGGTAATGATAGGAGAAGGAGTTTCTTCTACCAGTTTTTGATGTCTTCTTTGGATAGAACAATCTCTTTCTGATAAGTGAATAGCTTTTCCGTGACGGTCACCTAGTATTTGAATTTCTACGTGACGTGGTTCTTCTATAAACTTTTCCAGGTAGAGGCCATCATTTCCGAATGCGGCACCAGCTTCTGCTTTGGCATCCAGCCAGGCTTTTTCAAATTCTTTGTCACTTTTAACTACCCGCATACCTCGTCCGCCACCACCGGCAGTTGCTTTTAGTATTACAGGGTATTTTATTTTATTGGCAAGCTTTATACCTTCCTCAAGGCTATTTAACAATCCATCAGATCCTGGTATGGTAGGTACACCTGCTTTTTTCATGGTTGCCTTGGCAGATGCTTTATCTCCCATTGCATTGATCATGGCAGGGCTTGCTCCTATGAATTTAATACCATAATCTTCACATACCTTAGAGAAGTCAGCATTCTCGGAAAGAAAACCGTATCCCGGATGTATGGCATCGGCATTGGTAATTTCTGCAGCTGCTATAATATTGGGAATGTTAAGGTATGATTTGATACTCGGAGCCGGGCCAATACATACTGCTTCATCTGCAAAGCGAACATGAAGACTGTCTTTATCAGCTACGGAGTATACCGCAACGGTTTTAATCTTCAACTCCTTGCAGGCGCGAATAATACGTAAGGCTATTTCTCCTCTGTTGGCAATAAGTATTTTATTGAACATAAGATGGAATTCCTATTGTAGTAATTAATTCTAATAGATTAATAATAAAATAAAATCTCCTTGTTGGGGAGATTAATTAGGCTCAACCAGGAATAGTGGTTGATCGTACTCAACAGGACTAGCATTATCTACCAGAATTTTAACTACTTTTCCTGAAACTTCAGATTCGATTTCGTTGAACAGCTTCATTGCCTCAATGATACATACGGTTTGTCCTGGTTTTACCTCATCGCCTACATTAACGAAAGGAGGACTGTCCGGACTGGATGAACGATAAAACGTTCCGATCATTGGAGACTTGATAGTAATAAGATTTTTTCCTGAAGCAGGTTCTGCTGCTTTTTCTTCTTTTGCAACTTGAGGTGTCGGAGTGGTAACGGCAGGCTGTAACTGAGGCTGAGGTGCAATAACAGGTTGTGTTGGAACGTATTGGGCAACCGGGCCTTCAACAATTTTAGAAGGTACTCTCGGATGTTTTTTAACAGAAATCTTAAATTGTTCTGTCTCAATATTAACTTCCGCAAGGCCTGAGTTGGCAATAAAATCAAGTAACTCCTGGATTTCTTTTGCTTTCATAGTTGTACTTTGCTACGCTGCCTGATAACAATAAAGCAATACCTTACAGTTATGGCTTGCAATCTTTAAAATTTTACTAAAGTTTAATTAAATTAAAATCATTACCCCCTAATGGGATAATTCAGGGGAACGAAATTACAAATGAAAAGGAAAATAACTAATGAATTTATGGATTATTTTGGATCATAGGCCCATTTCAGGTAAATAGAACCCCAAGTAAATCCTCCGCCAAATGCGGCCATGATCAGGTTGTCACCTTTCTTTAGTTTTTTCTCAAAATCCCAGAGTAATAGAGGTATGGTGGCATTGGTAGTGTTGCCATATCGATGAATGTTCACCATGATCTTATCATCGCCAATGCCCATCCGCTTGGCGGTAGCATCTATTATTCTAAGATTGGCCTGATGAGGAACAAGGTATGATATATCTTCGGATTTCAGATTATTCCTTTCCATAATTTCAGAAGCTACCTGAGCCATATTGGTTACGGCAAACTTAAACACGGTAGCACCTTCCTGGAAAGCAAAATGTTCTTTAGCTTCCACAGTTTCATGGCTGGCCGGCCTGCGGCTTCCGCCTGCTTTTTGACCCAAGTATTGAGCTCCTGATCCGTCAGTTCTTAATATAC
>DATCKK010000517.1:0-7421 GCA_036562325.1 Cytophagaceae bacterium
AGGTAAACTGGAACATCTTCTATAGCCATGGAGGATGGATAATCTTCGGCAACGTCTTTTGACTTTACCAAAAAATTAATCCCTGCTTCTTTGAGAAGTAGTTGTCTTCTCGGTGAATTGGAAGCAAGGATTAATGGAAAATGAAAATTCAAATTCAATTAATAATATTTAACTGCTAATACGTCTTATCTACAAATCTTTTTGCGCAAATCGGCGGCTTTTTTCTCTCCAAGTTCTTGTGCTTTCTTGATATCTTCACATGCTTCACTTGATTTGCCCAGATTACTTTTTACAATAGCTCTGTAATAATAGGCTTCTTTATCATTGGCATTCATTTCAATTACCTTATTGAAGTCAGTGAGTGCTTCTTCAAACTTTTCTATTTCCATATAGAATGAACCTCTGTTGAAGTAAGCTCCGATGTCATTAGGGAATTGTTCAATCAAAGCATCAAAATCTTTGATGGCCGCATCAATTTCACCCATCTGGTATTTGGTGTGAGCAAGTTCATAATAAGCTTCTTCATATTGAGGGTCCAGCTCAATAGCTTTTTGATAATCGGCTACGGCACCCTGGTAATCTTTTAAGTTACGTTTAGAAAAAGCCCGGTTGTAATAAGAAATTTTATCTTTAGGATCCAACTCAATTACTTTGGTATAGTCTTCAATAGCTCCGGCAAAGTCATTGATATGGTTTTTGGCAAATCCTCTGTAGAAATAGGCGTAATTATATTTAGGATATAATTCAATGGCTTTGGAGAAGTCGGCAATGGCCTCTTTGTATCTTCCAAACTCATTTCTGGCAATACCTCTCTTATAATATACTTCGAATGTATTGCCCTGTTGAAGGTCAATAATGGAGGTATAATCCTTTATGGCTCCGCTATAATCACTAATAAGATATCTTTCCTGGGCACGGTTGTTGAGTGCTTCTATTTCCTTAGGATTATGTACCAGTGCTTTTGAAAAATCTTCAATAGCCCCTCTGTGATCGCCTAATTGAGATCTGGCTATCCCTCTTTTAACATAAGCTTTATAGTGGGTATGGTCCAAAATTAATACCACATTGAAGTCTTCCATGCCACCTTCATAGTCTCCCAATTCAGACCTACACATTCCCCGCAGCATATATGCTTCTGTATTTTTGGGTTCTGCAAGTATGATTTTATCAAGGATTTCTATAGCCCCCAGATAATCTCCGCTTTTGAATTTTGCTTCACAATGCTCTAATTTGAGAGAGTCTGTTTTGGTGATGGTAATATTATTTTCTACACCAATTGCCGGGGCAACCTTTAGGAAAATAACAAAGACTATGACGACGGTTAGTAATTTTTTCATAGTGCTTAATAAATTAATTTTAATAGTTTAACTATGGGTAATTGAACTGAACACCAGCCCGGAAGTAACTTTCGGATAAAAGTACGTGGATTTTTGAGGAAAGGTATGTCCTGAAAAACAAACCTTTTTTACCTCGTCCATCTCGATATCTCTTGTAATCACAGCAAGCTGTGCCAATCCCTCAGTAATTTCACGGATGCATTTAGTAAATATAGCAGAAAATTCGATATTTCTACTGTTTTTTTGATCTTTTCCTTTAATATTTAATACTTTTTCAATAATAAAATAATGTAAAACTGTTAAGTCCAAATTTTTGACAACTTCTGGAAAGCTCCAGTGAATGGTTTTTTCCAAACCGGGTTTTAACTCAATCAGAAATACTTCATTCTTCATAATCAACCCAAAAGCATGTTTTTTACTGTTCTTAAGCAGTTTTGAAACCTCATACGGATCTTTAAGCTTTTGGATTTGAAAATAGTATTTAATTTTATCCACAAAGCTTTTTTCTTCAAATTCAGGAATATTTTTAATGACTCTATGAGTTGGAAGAATTTTAATCGCTTCAGACTCAATATTGGTTAAATAAGCCATTATGAAATTATAAGGCTTGTCGGGGGAATAACCTTTATCTTTAACCTTTTGTTTGCTTAGAAATTGCAAGCCTGCCGTATATCTGTGATGGCCATCAGCGAGAATCAGGTTTTTATGAGAGAGGGTAGTAACAAACTTTTCTATTATTCCCGGATCTTCAATGATGGCAAGGCGATTAATAGTGCCCTGTGAATCAATGGACTCACTTATTGGGGATTTTAAGGCATCTTCGATATTATTTTTTAAAACAAAGTCAGGGTCCGAATAGAGCAAGTGAACAGGACTACTATGTAATGCCGTTTTTTCAAGCACTTCTACCCGGTCTTCCACGGAAAAATCCATGGTACTCTCATGTTTAAGTACTACCCCTTGTTGCCAGTCGTAAAGCCGGAGATTGCATATAAAGCCTGTCCGGGTAAATGTTTCGTTGGTGTCAGGAAGGGTAAATGTTTGGGCATAAACATAAATAGCAGGAGTGGTGTCCACTCTCAGTATGCCGTTTTGAATCCAGGTATCTACCACGTTTTCACTTCCGCTAGTTTGAGGGAATGAAAGGTGAATGCTGTTATAAGGCAATCGAAATAATTGCTCTATTTCCTTATTGCTTACTACATCAAAAAGTGGAGAAATCAACTCCTGAAGATTTCCTGCTTTTTCTGTATACCTAACACCTTTGAAGGGTTTGATTTCAGCCATATTTACCCTGTTGAAAAATTAAACAATTACTTTCTGTTTTTCCATTGACTCTTAACGGACTTTACAGATTGGGTAGTTGTAGTTGGCTTTCCTGGTTTATTGGTAAATGCATATCCGGCCAGGGCAGCGGCTATCATTTGCAGCTCTTCATCATCCTGTGGTTGCAGTTTTTCCGGAGTAAAATATTTGCTCACAAAATGGGTATCGAACTTTCCTGAAACAAAAGCATCATGTTCCAGTACAAATTTTCCAAACCCAAGTGTAGTTTCTATACCTGTAATTGTGTATTCATCAATCGCTCGTTTCATTCGTTCAATGGCTTCCGTTCTGTTTTTGCCATAAACGATTAGTTTAGCGATCATCGGGTCGTAATAGATGGGAATATCCATACCTTGCTCAAAGCCATCATCCACTCTTATACCCGGCCCCTGTGGCCTTTTGTAAACGCTGAGGTTGCCGATATCGGGAAGGAAGTTGTTTTTCGGGTCTTCTGCATATACCCGCAATTCAATAGCATGCCCGTTTATCTTCAGGTCTTCCTGTCGGAAAGATAGAGGTTTCCCTTCTGCTATTTTTATTTGTTCCTTTACCAGGTCCACACCAGTGATCAGTTCAGTTACCGGATGCTCTACTTGTAATCTGGTATTCATTTCCAGAAAGTAGAAGTTAAGGTTCTCATCCATGATAAATTCAACTGTACCTGCGTTGGTATAATTGCAGGAGCGAGCCACATTTACTGCTGCCTTGCCCATGGCTTCTCTCACCTCCGGAGTTAACACAGGGGAAGGCGCTTCTTCAATTACCTTTTGGTATCTTCTCTGTACACTGCATTCCCGTTCGAATAAGTAGACAATATTCCCATGTTGGTCGCCCAATACCTGTATTTCAATATGCTTGGGTGAAGCAATATATTTTTCAATAAAAACGGAACCATCGCCAAAAGCAGACTGGGCTTCGCTGGTGGCACGCAGCATAGACTCTTCAAAACTTGCTTCATTTTCTACAATACGCATACCTTTTCCTCCACCTCCGGCGCTGGCTTTAATAAGTACGGGATATCCGATTTCGGAAGCTATTTTTTGAGCGGCTTTAATATCTGTAATAGCAGTATCTGTACCTGGCACCATGGGGATATTGTATTTGCCGGCGGCCTGCTTGGCTGCCAGTTTGCTGCCCATAATTTCAATGGCTTCCGGTGACGGGCCGATAAATATCAGTCCTGCGTCTTTAACAGCTTTAGCAAAAGACGCGTTTTCGGAAAGAAATCCATACCCGGGGTGGATCGCATCTGCCTTTAGATTCAATGCAGTTTCAATGATTTTTGATCCCAACAGATATGATTCGGAAGAGGGAGGAGGGCCCAGGCATACCGCCTGATCGGCAAATCGAACATGTGGAGAATTTCGATCAGCTTCACTGTAAACAGCGATGGTTAAAATTCCCATTTCTTTCAAGGATCGCATGATCCTTAGGGCAATCTCACCCCTGTTGGCTACCAAAACTTTTTTAATTTCCCGCATCGAGTAAATTTTATGAAAGAATAATTAATCGGCAAAAAAAAGAAATTATTGGGATATTAAGTAAAAATTAGAATAAAGGATTGGAAGATTAATTTTTCTGCGTAAAACCAAAGTTTTGGAAAAATATTTTAAAATCAGCTTTTCCATTGAAAAAGAGGAGGATGGGAAGGTAAAAAGCCACTTTTTTGACAAATTATGATTATAAAAATGAAAGATTTATTTTTAAATACGTGTTTTGAGATAACGCCAGAATGTGTAGATTTGTGTAATGTATCATTATACATTTCTGGTATAATTTACTAAGTGCTTAATCTAAATTCGTAATTAAATTGGATCTATTTGAAAAGTTGTTGACTGACCGTGGACCATTGGGGAAACATTCATCCATTGCTCACGGATATTTTACTTTTCCAAAATTGGAAGGTGAAATTGCTCCAAGAATGAAATTCAGGGGCAAAGAGGTATTAACCTGGAGTTTGAATAATTACCTTGGTTTGGCTAATCATCCTGAAGTTAGAAAAGCGGATGCGGATGGCGCAAAAGAATACGGCCTTGCTTATCCAATGGGTGCAAGGATGATGTCAGGTAATTCAAATCTTATCGAGGAATTTGAAGATCAGCTCTCTGAATTTGTAGGCAAGGAAGATACCATGTTATTGAACTACGGGTATCAGGGAATTATGTCTATCATAGATGCATTGGTATCAAGACACGATGTAATTGTTTATGATTCTGAGTCGCATGCTTCTATCGTAGACGGTGTAAGATTGCATCAGGGAAAAAGATTTGTATTCCCTCACAACGATATTGAAAACCTTAAGAAGCAGCTTGAGAGAGCAACGAAAATTGTAGAGGAGACCAAAGGAGCGATTCTGGTTATTACCGAAGGTGTTTTCGGAATGGCAGGAGACCTTGGTAAATTAAGGGAGATTGTAGCTCTTAAGAAAGAGTTTCAATTCAGATTGTTGATTGATGACGCACATGGGTTTGGTACAATGGGGAAAACCGGTGCGGGAACCGGTGAGGAGCTGGGAGTTCAGGATGAAGTAGATATCTATTTCTCCACGTTCGCTAAATCAATGGCGGGAATTGGTGCATTTGTAAGTTCAAAAGAGCAAGTAATTGAATACTTGAGATATAATACCCGATCTCAGATTTTTGCCAAAACCTTACCTACTCCAATGGTAATTGGTTTGATGAAGCGATTGGAGTTGTTAAGGACCAAGCCTGAGTTGAAAGAAAATCTTTGGAAAATTGCCAATGCATTACAGAAAGGTTTGAAGGAGAAAGGCTTTAACATTGGAAGAACGGAATCTGTGGTTACTCCGGTTATCCTTAGCGGTAGCGAAAGCGAAGCAGCCCAGATGATCATTGACTTGAGAGAAAATTATGGAATCTTCTGTTCTATCGTAGTTTATCCGGTGGTGCCAAAAGATATCATGATGCTTAGAATCATACCTACAGCTGTGCATACTATGGACGATGTAAATATGACCATCAAAGCATTTGAAGAAGTGGCAGAAAAATTGAAAAATAAGGTTTATACAGCGAATTTGTCCAATATTACTGTATAAATTTATTATACAAGGCTCTAATTTGTCGAAAAAGCCCTCTCTTTAAAAACTTTATTCTTTGAAAGTGAGGAATTAATTGTTAAATTAGAGCCTTGGAAAATATCAATAACCTAAATTTTTAAATCAATGAAACGATTCGAACAGTTAAAGAACCTTATCTTGTCTTTAGAGGGCGACTTTGCTAAATTTTATGACAAAGAAAATCAGGCAGCCGGGACTCGTGTCAGAAAAGGTATGCAGGAGTTGAAGAATCTTGCTCAGGAAATTAGGGTAGAAGTACAGGAGATTAAGAGCAGAAGCGAAAACGCTAAAGAGGTTTAGGTAGGACTTATTGATTAGTATTATAAATAAAAAAAGGCCTTTAAAAAGGCCTTTTTTTATTGCTATTTCATAGCTTCAACAGCATTTTGAATTCGTCGGGCCAGGCCTTCACTGCATTTAACAAGGGGTAAACGAACATTGGATGGACAAATGCCTTTTAACTCAAGCACTTGTTTGATCCCCACCGGATTTCCTTCCTCGTACATTAATGGATTGATCTCAACAAACTCTTTAAGGTTTTCAGCTGCTTTGTTGAATTGATTCTTAAGAGCAAGATCAACCATTTCCGAGAATTTTTGAGGGAAGGCATTGGCCAAAACAGAGATTACGCCTTGTGCACCTATAGAAATCATCGGTACCGTCAGCATATCATCTCCGGAAATTACCAGAAAGTCTTTTTTAGAGTATTTAATAATCTCTAATGTTTGAAGTAAATCGCCTGACGCTTCTTTTATACCGATAATATTAGGTAACTCTGAAAGCCGGATAGTTGTCTTTGCCTGGATATTGGAACCTGTTCTTCCGGGAACATTATACAACAGGATAGGTACAGGAGATGCTTCTGCAATAGCCTTGTAATGTTGATAAATACCTTCCTGAGACGGCTTGTTGTAATAAGGGCTGACAGAAAGTATAGCGTGGATTCCTTTCAAATCCGCTTTTTCAATTCTTCTTACAATATCACTGGTATTGTTTCCTCCAATACCATATACAATGGGCAATCCTTTGCTTTCTTGTAATATTAAAGAAAGTATTTCCCATCTTTCTTCTTGAGTAGTAGTTACAGACTCGGCAGTAGTGCCGTTAACTACCAGGTAATTGACTCCTCCCTGAATTACATGGTTTAGTAATCTCTTAAGTCCATCAAAATCCACCGTATTGTCCTCTTTGAAAGGTGTGATCAAAGCTACTCCGGTGCCTGTCAATTTGCTAAGCATTTGTCTCTATTTTTTTTGTAAAAGCTGTCATTTTATCAATTAATGACTGAACAGTATTTTCTTCCGGTTTCAGGTCAATCATTAAATCAAAAATGGGTTTTCTGTTTTTTAAAAATCGTCCGATCCGGAATTTGGCCCGGCTTCTTACGACTATATTTTCAAAAGGCAAAAATGGCGAATTATTAATAGAATATAAATAGTCGAATTCAGTTTTTATAAAATTATTTATCTTCTGGTTTTTAAAACTCCCTGTCCAGCTTATTTCATTGCTGACAAGCGGAGTAAATGAGAAGTTATAACTGATTCGGTGTGCGGGGCCAAGATAACAGATCACATCTACCTGCTTGCCGTCTTTTTGTAATTGATTTACAAACTGTTCTATCCCTTTGTTATCTCCGTCCGGATTGTTAATTAATATCCCTATTTTTCGGGCGTCCTTATAAC
>DATCKK010000022.1:0-7689 GCA_036562325.1 Cytophagaceae bacterium
GTGGTATCTGGTAAGACTAGCTTTCAATGCAACTACCTTACCTTCATACACCTGATAGTTCTCATTAATCTTAATGTTATTAAAGGCAGTTAATATATATGCATTAAGAAATGGTACATAAGCTACTCCTTTACCAGAGAAGTTTCCGTTTGCCCCATTAGTTTCGGTTACTCTTATATTAAACCCATCTACATTAATAGCATCACCTGTAAATAAGGCTATCAATGGAATTTTTGAAATACTGGAATCCTGATTAAATGGTACGGAACAGTCATTTACTTCAGGAGGACTAACCGTTCTGAAGGTATCCACAGGGCTATAATCGCTTACCACAGGATCACAAATACTTTGTATCTGAAATTCATAAAGACTGGAAGGTTTAAGATTGGATATCGCTCTACTATTTACATACGCTTCATCCATGAACCATTCTGAACCTTCTTCCTTAATTCTATATCGGATAATATATCTGGTTGCTCCGGTTACAGTTTCCCAGTCTATCTTCACTCTTTGAGAACTTTCAACCTGCACACTAATATTATCAGGACTTTTGCAGCCATCACCATAAGTAAAAAAACAAGTCTCGCTATACCCGTTATTTTTAAATAAATCTTTTCCACCTTTATCTTTTGCTCTTACACGCCATGCATATTGCTGACCGGGAATAAGTGCTGGTTCTGATATTCCATAGTAAAGAGTGGTATTGTCGGTTATCGCTTCAAAAATGGGTACACTTGATAATATAGCATCATTGGGGTTTCTTCCGGCAGGAATGACTTGTACCAAACGAAAATGATATTCTGTATTAAGTGCCGTATTCGGTGAATTCATGTGCATAGGAACCCATTGAAACACGAGGTTCTGAGGATAGATAACTCTTACTTTATTTCCGCAAACAGGGGTAACAATTCTCGGAGGATCGTTTAATATCAGCCATGCACTGAAACAGGCTTTATCAGAAACAGGGTGATTGGTATTATAGTCAAAAGCCTGAATACAGAATTTATAAAACCCTTCGGGTAAAGCTGCATTTTTCTGATACTGTTGTTTGGTTAATCCCTGAAAGATCAAATTATTTGCATCAAAATAAGGGCTTAATTCCGATGCACCAATCCTTTCCTGAATTCCTCCATTTATCGTAATAGGCATGGGTTTAAAATCCCTGCTTGTCTCTATCTTTATCCCAACTCCTTCTATTGATATATGTAGTCTTATATTATAACTCTGTTCGTTCAGGTCTTTCAATAATAATGTTGCCATGAATTTTTCAGAACCCGGTGCTACATAATCAGAAAGATATACGGAATAGGGTGGTAATAACTGTAAATTAGCTTGCACCGGATAATTCTGCGCTGCTGTTTTGGGGGATAAAAACAGTTGTACACAGAGTAGAGACAGTACACCAAAAAATCGAAGTAACTTTTTATTCATTCAAATGTCTTTTTAAAAAGAATACATATAAGAGAAAGTACCTGTAAATTCTGTAAAGTCTGATACACTGGCAGACTTTGCATATTTGTTCAATACAGTAGCATTGAAACTGAAATTATTTCTTTTCTGATAAGTATATCCGGAACTTAAACCAATGCTTACAGCCCTTGCCGTTAGTACTTTATCTGTTAGAATATTATTTACTGTAGTTGTTAAACTTGTTCTAAGCTTCTTATCAAAGAAGGTTTTGCTTAATGACACTGTAGGGCCGAAAGCAAAGGAAGAAGTTGCTGCCATGCTATTCTGATTGCCGTTAATACCAGCTATGATATTCATATTCATTGGTAGTATGGAATATCTGTAGGCTAGATTACCATTATAAAATTTGGATTCATTATTGGTTACCTGTTCGCCTTGTGTCTGGTTGGCTCTTTGGTAAGAAAGATTCAGATTAATTCCATGTCTTTTTTCTTTATCTGTTGAATTATATCCGGTATTAAAGTTGGCACTTTCAGTGACCTGATAAAAGTTAAGCGTATCAAGGCTTTGAAATTGGTCAAATCTTTTTGAAATTCTGCTATATGAAACAAAGTTGGAATACTGCCCCATAAAGCTCCATTTCTGATTGGGTACAAAGCTGCAATTCACAGATCCTAATATTCTTTGCGTACTGTTCATATTGGTATCCTCAATATTGTTTCTTTGTAAACCTGTATTTAGGTTGAGGTTTACCTTTTGCCTGAACAGTCGGAAAGAAGGAGCAATAGTTATATTTTCCAGATCATTATTGAAAAAGTACGCTCCCATTGTCCTGTACTCTGGCTCAATTCTTTCGTAACCTACCTGCATACTGCAAAACTTGGCATTATAAGTCAGATTACTTCTAAAGGCATCGTAATATTGGGTAGAACCTTTATGTGTAAATACAGGACTAAAAATATTTTTACTATCCTGTTCGGTAACTTGTGACCTTATATCTCTGGTATAGGCACTAGTGGCATATTCAAAGGCAAACACGGTTTTCTTGCCTAGTTTTTTTTGTGCATTGACAGAGACAACCATGTTCTCGGCAGGAGTAATATAGTTCTGAACAGGTACATAAGGAATAGAATTCAGATCGTCTTTAGCGGTAAAGAAAATTAAATCTATGAAATCCCCGTCCTTACTTATCCCTGCTTTTACACCATAACCTATTCTTTGATAGGAAGGGACTTCATTTCTACCGCCTAATGTGTCTTCAGCTACCGCTTTATTTAGTCTTCCATACATAGCAGCAAATCTCCATTTTCCCGGATTCAGTTCAACCCCTGTGCCAAGAAATGTATGCCCTGCCAATGTATAAGGTGAAAAGGTAAGACTTCTATAACCTGCATGAAGGGTTACCCATTTATAAGTAGGGGACAAACCATATTGGTTAAATGGTTGACGGTATTCTCCATTGCGGTTTTGGTTAGACCAGGAGGCAGAAAATGGAATACTCCATCCGTAAATATCTATGTTCAGATTTCCATTGAGATACCATAGGTAGGGAGGACGTCTGTTAGGTATTCCCGTTACTCCATAATAGGTTTGGGTTGTACCCAACGAACCGGATATTTTGACTGGTTTTTTTTTACCTATATTGGAAAGATCCTGAGAATAAGCATCTTTAGCAATAAAAAATAGTATTATTACTAAGTATATCCAAAAATGCTTTAAGCTGAAAATCTTTCGCAAACTAAACATTTATGATAAAAATCGGTTATATTATTTGTTAGAGTTGAGGCAATTTTTTGTCGATTGATTTTTCTGACGGAAACTCCAAGTTAGTAAATTTTACTACATTAATTTATACATTTATTTGCTTTTTAGAAAAATACCTTTTATAGTGAAAGTAATCCTTAGTCGTATACAATTTTCATTTTATCTTAAGTTTTAGTTGATTCATCGAAGGTGATTTCATAAAATCTTTATACTTTATTATACAAATTCCTTATTGTATGAATAATTAAGTTGGTCATTCAATAGAAAAATATGGTCGGATAAAAACTGTAATCCCTGAATACTTCCAATACCTTTTTTTCATTCAAAATACTTTGTAGTTTTTTCTTTTTTCCTCGATTTTCTTTTCAATATCTAATGATTGGGAATGTTTTAATATATCAAGGAGCTCTATTTGGGAAGATAATTCAGTAATTTCAACTAGCGTAACAAGTTCATCTTCTTTGAGTTCAATAGTCTTTTTGCCATTAAGAAGTTCAAGAAGTTTGGTAGCAAATGATTCCATAGTTGTATGATTATTAGGTTTTAATTGACTTATTTCATCCGCTATTTTTTGAATCGCTGTTTTGACAGCATTTATAAATTCTTTTCTGCTTATTACTTTTAATTGAAAGCTCAAGAGCTTTATTTCCAGACTAAGTTGCTGGATTTTTATACAGGTGATACTTAGTTTTATGTCATCTTCTGATACTTTCTCTCGATTCATAGAAAGTAGTTTAATGATTTTACCATGAATGGAGTGTGTAGAACCCAAGAGGTTGAGAATTTCTATTCTTGGTTGATTGTATGATAAAATCTATTTATAAATTATATTTTGTTGTAAAAACTCAGAAAATTGTTAAAATTGGAACAATCTGCGACTGTCGTTATACAGCGACAAAAATAATATGATATTTGAAAAGGTGGGTTAATATCATGTTAACTTGCAATTGGTAAAATACCAACTTTAAGTTGTTTTTATATTTTAATAATTATGACAACATTAGGAACAAAAATTAGAAAATTGAGAGAACTGAGAAATCTGAAACAGGAAGATATGGCCGATAAATTAGGAATTAGCTTAACTTCATACGGTAAGCTTGAAAGAGATGAAACCGATATAAGTATGGAAAGGTTGGAGCAAATTGCTAAGGTATTAGGTTTGTCAGTACCAGAAGTACTTTCATTTGATGAAAAACACGTTTTTAACTTTTTACATAATCAAAACAGTAATCAATTAAATTATTCTGGACCAAATCATTTTTATTTTCCAGAACAGGTACAAAAACTTTATGAAGATAAGATTAAACTACTCGAAGAAAAAATTAAGTTTCTTGAAAAAGAACTGGAAAGACAAAAATCAGGAAAGTAAGATTAATGTTTTAAGTGTTGGATTAAAGTTAATTAATGCGAAATCGAATAAAATTTAAAGTATTAAATGAGGGAGCTGTATTACATTTTAAGCATCAGATATATATTGAATCTGTAATAGAGCACTGTTCAGGGCTATACTTTTCCATTTACATTATTTGCTGCACCTGAAGTACATGAATTTATTTATTTTAATGGATTAGGTTTTATACCACAGTGGTTATGGTATGTTGGACCGTACTGATAACGAATCGGTAAAGAAGAGTAAATTTGCTAAAGGGGAGAATGCTATTAATTGGAATCTTCCCAAGTAGTTGTTTGAAAAAAAGATGTTAGCATTATAGCAATCAATAAAAGTTGGTAAATAGATTTTTTCATGATGTTGTTTAAAAGTTATTAAGTTAAAAATTAAATAGTCATTACTTTAACAGCTCTTCTCTGTTGCCAGGCTTTTACTGTTTTTACAGAGCGATAGAATATAAAAAGTAATCATCCCTCGGAGGAATAATTCTATTCCTTTCTTTAGAACTAATTTTTAGCAAATTTAATTAAATTCATTACAGTACAAAAATAACCAATAGGAATATAATTATAGTTATGGCAGCAATGCAATTTCAATTTGGTTTTGGAGAATTTGAATGTGGATTTAATTGCTATTCTCGTTCATTCACGTTGCTAATAGAGGACGATCGGTGAAAGATAAAATTTGTAGGTAGAGGAATAAGTTTATTCATTTATAAAAAATTAAGGCCTGTCTTATGACAAGCCTTAATAATGAAATTATTTATTCAATGTTTCTTTTCTTATCTTACTTTAAAGAAGTATTTACTTTAAAACTATTTTACTTAAATACTCACCTTTTCTGGTTTTAATATTTAATAGATATAAATCCCCGGTAGTAGAAGGTGAAGTTATATTCTGGCCGGACGGATGGTATAAAGTGTAACCAAGTACTTCAGTAGAAGAATTTAAAATTCTATCTAATTCATTTTTAGATACTGGATTTGGAAGAGTAATACCAAGAGTTGAAATTTCTTCCAGGCCGGTTGACACATGATTGGCAATATTATTTATAGTATAAGTATTATTGTTTTCATCACTTTCATCAATTTCCTCGTCAGCATCTATAGTAATAACAAGTTTATAGGTTTTACTGGAATTATACGTAGGGAAGATGAAGTTGATATCCAGGTCCTGGGGGGTAAAGTCTGTCGTTTCTCCACTGTTTAATGAAAATATGGTTTGTGAAACATTGCCATTATTACCAGGAGAACCTACTTCCTCGAAGTGTAGTTTTATCTTTGAACTTTCTGCCTTACCGGTACCATTATTTTTTATTTTTATTAAAATGTTAGACAAAGTGCCGGTGGCAGAATTAAAATCATAATCAACGCTTGATATGATCAGATCAGGTTTATTCCCTCCGGTTTGGGTTCCACCGCCCGAGAAAACAATATCGTTACTTCCATTTTCATTTTGTAATAAATAAGCATTATCATCAGTTTTATCCGGAGGATTTGGAATATCATCGTCTGCATCTACATGCACTCCGAGACGGTATGTGCCTGCCGGAAGTCCGTCAACTTCGTTCAGATCAATATCTATGTCTTCAAACGTATAGCCTCCCATATGTTTCAAATCACTAATGGTATAAGTTTTAATATAAAAAATGGGATCTGAGTTCGATTTATACAAATAGAGTTTTACTTTAAATTCCGGAACATAATAATTAGAGTTGCTTCCATCTGCAAGCACCATAAAATTGATGCCTGAAATTACCCCGGTAGATTCATTGTATCCGGTGTAATATGAATTGCTGCTTAAGTTGGAAAGCTTTACATTGGCATTTTCTGTCACGGCAAATGCTAACTGTGTCAATAAAAGTAAGCAAAATGTTGAATAGAGTTTTTTCATAGTATATATTTTAAAATTTAACACTATATCGGTGTAAATACGCAGTTTGTTTTAGTGAAGTTGTGTATTTGGTTGATTTTCATGATTATATTTTAAATCTCTTTTTTCTGGGTATTATGTAATTTTACTGATGTGTTTCTTGGAGTTCAATAGTAGTTTTGGAGGGGAAATAATTTTGAATAAGGACAAGTTGTATTGTCTGTTATATTCTTTCTATAGTTGGTGTAAACGAGAGTTTATATGAGTTGTAATTTAATCGCTATTCATCGCCTATCCCATGGGTAAACGGAGAATTGGAGTTAATAAATACCAGTGTAATCTTAAAGCATTCTTACTTCAAGATAAAGAATATATCTGGTCAGGTTGGAATTACAATATATATGTAACTATTACGGGGATATACAGAAGGGCCAACATAGTACTTAAAAATACAGCTACTGCAGCTTTTCCCGGATGCAGGCCCAGTTCAGTAGCGAAAGCAACATTATTGGCAGCCATTGGTGCCAGCGATAGTATCAGCATAGCTTTTTGCTGGAAGTCTGTGAACAATTGAAAAAAATGCTGATCGTATAGAATGATTGCCAGAATAATTATTGGCCAGGCTATGAACTTTGCAGAAAAGGATAAGAGAATATATTTTATATCTAGCAGGTAAGATTCCACCGCAGCAATTCCTGCTCCCACCAGCATCATTCCAAGTATGATATAACATCCTTTGAAGAGTGGTATATAAAATTCATATAACGGGCTTGGCTCTATATTATAAAAGTTCAGTAGTATGCCGATAACGAAGGCATAAATGGTTGGTAACTTAAGAAGTTTATAAATGCTTTCTTTCCATCCGAAGTTGCCTCTTGCTGCCAGGTAAAAGCCAAGTGAATTTTCAAAAATAGTAGGCCCTAACACGCAAAATATAGCTACGTCAAATCCTTTGTCTCCCAGTATGGCAACAATGACCGGAAGACCGAAGTAGCCCATGTTTGCGGTACCCGAAGCCATAGCTAAGAGATTGGCTGTAGAGTCTTTGAATACTTTTTTTCCGGTATAATAAAATACAACTGCAATCAGTGACGATACAAGGAAGAATAATAAAGGCAAAGTGAGTAAGCCCGGAGTAAGCGGAGCAGTAAATGCACTGTTAAATACCATTACAGGTACAATCAGATAAATTAGCAAACGGGCAATAGTCCCGTTGTCGATTTTTAAAAGCTTCTTAACTACATAACCAAGAGC
>DATCKK010000029.1:0-6206 GCA_036562325.1 Cytophagaceae bacterium
CATTAATAGTTTGCTTACCTTCAGTTGCAATTTCCTGCGATACATAACCTATACTACTAAATATCAAAACTCCTTCCTGAGGAATAGTAATCTCATATTCCCCTTTTTCGTTCGTAAGGGTACCAATATTGGTACCACGAATGAGCACCGAAACCTTACTTAACGGTACGTTATCGGTATTACGCACCTTACCCATAATACGACGCTGCTGCGCAAAAGCATATTGACAGTTACTAGTCAATAAGAGCACCAACAGCAAATGCCACAATACACTAAAAAAATTGTTGCTTCTCATTAGTTTATAATTAGGTTAAACCATAAATATTAATTTTACAGCAATAAAATTTCTATACGCAATGAAATAGCGTACAAAAGGTATACAAACAGTTTTTTTAGTTTAGGTAGATATATAAATCTGTTTTATTGTAAGTATTCGTAATAAAATTAAAGAATATTGAGCATAAATTAGGCAAAAAGTATTATTTTATAATTAATTCGAGTATAAACTGAAAATCAAGTTTGTTATTTTATAAATAACAAAAAACAAATAAAAGCCTATTTAAAAATGATTTAAAAAATTACCCTCTTTATTACTTCTGTTATAGATAAGTGCATTCTTTCACCGATATTCCCCTTTTTCCATATCAATTCACCGAAAGAGAATAATCTTTTACCGAGTTTTATACACCACTAATCTAATGTCCATTTCATAAAGACGCTCTCCTGCCTAATTTTGGAGTGTAGACAAAAGGAAATAAGGAATTAACCATCAATAAAAGACATTAAAATTATTTACAACTATGAAAAACATCATCAAATCTATCGCAGCGGCATTATTAATGATTGTGTCATTAAGTTCATTTGCCAAGGGATCCTTTAACCCTCTGAAAGATAAATCTTCAGCCGATGTAATGATTGCCTATGCTGAAGCTGTAACTGCAGGCAACTATATGTTCAACAAATACCTTTTTACTGATGACTTTGAATATGAGAATGTTGCCAATAAATTGGTTTTGAACAAGCGCAATTACATCAAACTAATTGAAAGCAACAAAGGATTGAAGTTCAATTGTACTACAAACTATCAGATTTTGGATCAGACAGGAAAGTCATGTATAGCTAAAGTCACTATGGATTTCAATCATTTCCAGAGAGTGGACCTCGTCACGCTAAAGTTGACGGATAACGGCTGGAAGATTAGTAAAGTTGTGACAACTTATCCTTAATCAAACATCCATACAAACCAAAAAAGCTCTCCAAATGGAGAGCTTTGCTTTTATTGTTGAAAATTGGACTACCAGATTTTGATTCGTTTTTCTTTAGGAACATAAAGTTTGTCCCCTTCTTTAGTGCCAAACGCTTCGTGGAAACCATCTAAGTTGATGATTGGCGCGAAAGCTCTGTACTGTGCCGGAGAGTGAGGGTCTGTCTTCACCTGATTGATAACGAAAGCATCGGTAGTTTTCGTTCTCCAGATAGTAGCCCACGAAAGGAAAAATCTTTGTTCAGGAGTAAATCCGTCAATTAATCCTGGGTTACCTTTGTCCTGCAAATACATTTTCAAAGCATCGAAAGCAACCGAACTACCACCCAAGTCGCCGATGTTTTCACCTAACGTAAAACGACCATTTACAAATACTCCTGGAACAGGCTCATATTTCTCGAACTGTGCAACCAATGCATCGGCTGCCGCTTCAAATTTTCTTCTATCTTCGTCGGTCCACCAGTTGTTGAGGTTTCCGTCGCCATCGTATTGGGAGCCAGAGTCATCAAAACCATGTGAAAGCTCGTGACCAATAACGGCACCTATACCTCCGAAGTTTACTGCCGCATCCGCTCTGAAATCATAGAAAGGAGCTTGAAGAATCGCCGCAGGGAATACGATTTCATTGTTTAAAGGACTATAATAGGCATTCACCGTCTGTGGTGTCATACCCCATACTTCCTTATCCACCGGCTGTCCCTGTTTTGCTAGGTTTTCCTCAAAACGCCATTTTTGAATGTTCATGACGTTCTCGTACAACGAAGTGCCTATTTCCAGCTTAGAATAATCCTTCCACTTGTCAGGATAACCTATTTTTACAGTAAATTTGGACAGCTTTTCTAAAGCTTTAACTTTTGTAGCCTCGGACATCCAGTCCAAATTTTTGATATGTATTTCAAAAGATTTGATAAGGTATTTTACCAACTCTTCACAAGCAGCTTTAGCCTCCTCAGGGAAATATTTCTCTACATATAATTTTCCCAATAGCTCACCAATATTGCCGTTTACATATTCTAAACCGCGCTTGTCGATGCTGCGTTGTTCTTGCTGTCCTCTTAACTTTTTACCGAAAAATTCGAACGAAAGTTTGTCAAGCTCTTCTGTAAGGTAAGAAGAAGCATTGCTGATAAGATGGAATTTAAGGTAATCTTTGATTACAGGAACATTCTTTTCATTAAGAATGCGGTCCAAGTTTTCATAATACTTAATTTCACCGATAATTACTGTATCAGCGGTGAAGCCCATCTTACGTAGATAACCGGCTACGTCAACATTCTTAACGAGTTTGTTAAGATCTTTTACAGCAACAGGGTTATAGCGTTTCTTGGCATCACGCGATTCTTCGACGGTTTTCAGGTAAGAGGCTATTTCCTTCTCGAATGCGATCACCTTAGGACCTTTAAGATCTTTGGTTTTAGGGTCCAACTTGCTATATAAAGTATTGATAAATTCCGAATAGTCACTTAAAGTTTTCTTGTTTGCCTCATCTTCTTTTTGGTAATAATTGCGACCCAAACCTAAACCACCGCCACCAAGATATACGGCATTGATTTTGGAATTTTTGAGATGTGCACTTACAAACCCGCCATAGAATGGATTTCCTCCCTCTTTACCATACTTCAAGAGGTAAGCTTCAAGGTCTTTAAGGTTACGGATACTGTTGATATCTGCTAGTTGTTTTTGGATAGGCTGCAACCCTACTTTGTTACGTGCCTCAAAATCTACGTACGAGCGATAAAGGTCGGCAATCTTTTGAGCATCCGAACCTTTAGGGTGTGTACCCTCAAGGGTTGATTTTAAAATTTCTAATACGGCAATATCCGTCTTTTCGCGCAACTCATCGAAAGAACCCCAACGCGCCCTATCCGACGGAATAGTTACAGTTTTCATCCAGTTCCCATTTACGTAATTGTAAAAGTCATCCTGAGGACGTACTGATTGATCCATATAATCCAGATTAATCGCTTTGTACTCCTGACTAAAAACGAACTGGGAAGCCAACATCGTTGCAGTCAATACAAAAATTTTCTTCATCTTTATAAACTTTAGCTTGTGTGTGTTATGCAAACATAATTATTTCATGCTAACTTTAACGTAACTATTTTGTGTATGTTAATAGAAATTGAGGACAAAAATTATAAGATTTATCCCAAAAGTGCGCAAGAAGGAATAAAAATCCGAAAGATTGTCAATGACACTATCCATCTGGATGTGCCAGCGCATTACACTCAGGAAATGCTTACTGCTTATGTCCGCAACATCCTTCCTAAAGAGTTAAAATCTTACACAAAGAGTAATCCGTCCTCTTCCTATTTTTCTATTTTCGGCAATAAATACCCTATACGATACAAGCATATTAGTCAAGCTTACTTTCATGATGGCATAATATATCTGCCGGAAGGCATGGTATTAAGACAAAAAAATAGCGAAGAGATAAAACTTCTTCTGTTGCAAAACTTTATCAACTCCTGCTTGTCTACATTAGAAGAAGAGTTAAATCATCTTTTGCCGCAAATTTCAATAAAGCCGTTGAAGAAAAATTATTTTTCCATCAGTAAGGAAAAGAATAAAATTACTTACAGTAAAAAGTTAATTGAAAAAGAACAACAGTTTGTATTTTATATAATTATAAAATCAATAGAAATAATTTTGGATCGCGAAAGCACCTTAAATCTTGCCCAAAAATTTGTTACTAATTACAGGCATTATGATAAAATAATAGCATATGAACAACTGCGAATTGAAGATTAAAATCCCGAATATAGATATTCAAGATCTCTCCAAAAATGAGCAGCTTTTAGCGGAGCTGCTGAATAGCAATCATAGACAAGAGCTGCAAGAATATATTTTGGACGGGCTTGGCAATAAAGATGGCGGCCCACAAGCTACCCTGTTTAAAGTGAAGAACTTCTTCTATAATCAGGGTGAGCGAAAAGGTGCTTTTCGTCTAACCTTTATCGTACAACGTAGGTATTGCTGTTCGGACACAGAGTCCTGTCAAGAGGATTATTTAGACTTTGATTTTGTAATCGATAATGACATTCTTGTAGCACATACCATATATTTCGACTGGAGTTTAAATAATTAATGCGTATGACTTCTACCCCTTACCGATATAAAATCAACGAGTCTTCCTTTGCTTATTATTGGAATGAGGGGCCCGGTGTAGCTTTATTGCAAAAGCTGGGCTATACACCCGATATAGCTAAGGCCGAAAGTTATATTCCTTATCTTTTTACCTGGGATGAACAGGGCGATAGACTTGTCAGTGACCTGCACGAAAAGATAGGCTTCAAGCAAGGTAACCACTCTTTAGGTGAATATCTTAAAGGCTCGTTAACAGATATATTTCAAAAGCAGATTTGGGATGACTTCTTTGCTTCAATAGATTTTTCTCCCCTATGGCTGGATAGAAAAAAGCTACAATACGGAGCTGAATTATGTCGGAGAGCCGGTCTTTCTGCCCTTATAGTCTTGAGAGACTATTGTCTGATGGGAGGTTATGAATCCGCCGCCATTAACAAGCCTTTGATATATACAGGAGCCTTGAAAAAAGGTGCTGTAAAACGACTTACCGATACCGTTAATTTTTGGGTACATATCACCCAAGAGAATGGTCTACACCCATCTTCAGAAGGTTTCTATCAAATTTTTCTGACCAGAGCTATTCATTCTTTTTCTCGTATCAATATTCTTAAGCACACCTCTTGGGATAGCAGCAAATGGGGTGTTCCGATAAACTTATGGGATATGCTTGCTACTAACCTAGGCTTTTCAATGGTCTTTTTGGTAGGATTACGACGTATGGGAATACAACCTTCCAATCAGGAAATAGAGGGACTTTTCCACTTTTGGAAATATGTAGGTCACTTGCTTGGCATACCACTGCATCTTCTGCCAGAAACCGAAGAACAAGCTATAGAGTCCCTATATCTGTGGACAATGACACAGCGTGAGGGAGACGAAGACAGCAAACTGCTAGCTGCCGCCCTGAAAGATGAACCTGTACATGCCGGCTACCCTACTAATAAGGTGATGCGGTTAATGATGCGGGAGATACATCTCTTTTACAACCATTTTCTGTTGGGTGACTATTCGTGCCAACTCTTGGGGCTTCCCAACACCAAGATTGGCCGTTTCGGTATCATAAATTTCTGGAAAACCCACCAAAACGAAAAGCGTATTGTAGATCACCCCAGTCGTCTACAGGCTATCCGTCAAGGAGGAGAAGAACAAGAGAAAGTAAGACTCATCTACCTGCGTTACAACAACTTTTAAAGCAATCCTTCATCACGAAAACTATAATAGGACGTGTCCGTAAAAATAAGGTGATCGTTAACTTTTATATCTATTGCTGTGGCGGCCTCACATACTTTACGCGTCAACGTTCTATCGGCTTGACTAGGCTGTAAGGAGCCGGAAGGGTGATTATGCACCAGAATCATGGAATGTGCATTACACTGCAAAGCATATCGTAAGATTACGCGTACATCTACAGGTGTAAAGTCATTTCCTCCTCTTCCGATAAGTTGACTTTCAACAACCTTACATGCCGTGTTGAGATATATTACCCAAAACTCTTCGTGAGGAAGGTCTTGCAGTTTGGCCCGGAAATACTCATACACACGCTTACTGCTGTTGAGCACAGGACGCTCGGTCAAAGTTTCCTCTTTCCTTCTTCTGCCAAGCTCCAAAGCGGCAATGATGGTGATAGCTTTCGCCTCACCTATCCCTTTGTAAGTACAAAGATCTTTTACTTCCAGTTTTGACAAGCGGTCCAAGCTGTTATTTACATCTTTCAAGATACGACGGCACAGTTCTACGGCTGTTTCCTCCGCAGAGCCGGAACCTATAAGTATCGCCAGCAGCTCAGCATCGGTCAAAGCCCGTCGCCCTTGTTCCATAAGCTTTTCGCGTGGGCGGTCCGCCGCCGACCACTCTC
>DATCKK010000034.1:0-2181 GCA_036562325.1 Cytophagaceae bacterium
TTATTCGATACATATTTTTTCTCTTTATGATCTTATACATTTATATGATCATCCTCTCAAACTCCGGCTCTCACTGACTTTTACGATTACTGCAATGTTAAGTTAACAGATCATTATAAAATGTTATAATGTTATTACCACTATTCTAAAATAATGTTTACATACCTTGATTTAAACCATTGCATATACATGTGTTTCTTTTAAAAAGGATTTATGAATGCAGGAAATGCAATATTGACAGGCCTTGCAGGAGCGTCGACAGTTACGTTGATCAATGAACTATCAAAGAATAAATATGAAGAGGCTCCAAGGCTTGATGCGCTTGGTATAGATGCAATCAATCAAATTTTATTGAGGTTAAAAGGAAAAGTGCCTGACCAGAGAGTAGGCTATGCGGTGGCTATAGGCAACGACATATTGCTGAACAGTGCCTATTATAGTACTGTGGCAAACCCCCGTAAACCTTTTCTTACAGGGCCACTATTGGATTACTGGCAGGACTTGGTGCGGTTTTCATACCTCCGCTTATAGGATTGGTACCGGAAGCAACCAATAAGACTATCGCGACAAAGGGTTTGACGATTTTCTATTATTTGTCGGGTGGTTTGGTTGCTGCGCGGTGGCTGCCAAATTATTGAAAAAAGAGCGTCCATAACGGGAACTATTTGGGTATTGGAGGTAGGTAAACCAATATCAAGAATGCCTTGTTATTTATAGAAGTAGATATCAAGATGAAGATAAAACGGGCCGATTATGAAAAGTCATAGCGAAGTTATATCAAGCGTGAACCACCTGTTGGAAATACTTAATGAAAGAACAGCAGGATATAGAAAAGCTTCGGAAAATGTAAATGACTCCGAGTTGAAAGTTCTTTTTGAAAAGTATGCAGAACAGGCGGAAAGTTTTGAAAAAGAATTGTTGCCATTTAGTGATGAGATAAGTGCTAAAGATCTGGGCACACGTAAAGTTGGAGATGCCTGGAGAGTATGGATGGACATAAAGTCTGCCATTACTCAGGGAGGAAGAGTGGGTATGTTGAATGCATGTATAACAGGCGAAAGTGCGGCTATCAGAAATTATAAAAAGGCTTTTGATGAGGATTTGCCGCGCGACTTAAAGGATATTTTAAGACGGCAGCTGGCAGAAATTGAAAACGCTCAAAAAACACTCGAACAAAGAAAAGCAATGTTTTAAGTATAAGTTGACTAAGTATTTATCAAGGCTTGATTCCGTGTTGGTCCGGTTTCAGGCCTTTTTATCTTATATCCCCAACTTTAGTATATTCATCAAAATTTATTAATTTACAGCATCTATAAAATTTTAAGGAATGGATACAGAATATCTGGTGCTTGTTAATGAAGAGGATCAAGAACAGGGACAGGCAGAAAAATGGGAAGTACATAAAAAGGGCTTGCTGCATCGTGCATTCTCGATATTGGTATTTAACTCCAATAATGAGATTCTTCTTCATAAACGGGCCAATGGAAAATATCATTCCGGAGGGCTATGGACCAATACTTGTTGTGGCCACCCTCGCCCTGGTGAAGGTTTGATTGAGGCAGCCAACAGGAGGTTAATGGAAGAAATGGGATTTGAGACCTCTTTGCATGAAGTATTTTCTTTTATATATAAATCGCAGGTAACAGAAGAGCTAACCGAATACGAATACGATCATGTTTTTTTCGGAAGGTATGATAACGCTCCTGTTTTAAACATTCAGGAAGCATCGGAGTGGAAGTATATGAGCATTGAATCCGTAAAAAAAGATGCTATACAAAACCCTGATAATTATTCGGTTTGGTTTAAAATCATTCTGGAAAAAATAGATCCTTACCTGGTTAAAATTCCTTATTTGGGAGTAAAAACCATTTCAAGGCAGTTTCGCTATAAAAAACCTCAGGAATATCAACTGAGCTCCGCATCTTCTTCACTTTATAATAGTAAAATATGTGCTGCTGTTAAAGCCAAGCTCAGGCAGCGGGAAGGCTCTGCTTCTAAACCTGCGTGCCTTGATTTTGGAGCAGTAAAGTATTACCTCGCAAGCCATTTTGGTTTTTGTCTTGGGGTGGCCAATGCCATAGATATTGCTTATGAAGCAATAGCCACCTATCCGGAAAAAAAAGTATATATGTTGAGTGAGTTAATTCACAATTCATTTGTGAATGAAGATCTCAAAAGAAG
>DATCKK010000045.1:0-7241 GCA_036562325.1 Cytophagaceae bacterium
ATTCTGATTTCATCGCTTACTACTACCTGGCCCGCTTCTGTTACGGCATCCCAGGTAAGGCCAAAATCTTTTCTGCTGATCTTCCCCGTTACAGTAAAACCTGCTTTCGTCTGCCCATACGGATCCTGAACAATCCCTCCAAACTCCACATCTAGCGTAACAGGTTTAGTAATACCTCTGATAGTAAGGTCACCATGTAATTTTGCTTCCTTACCATTACCTTCATAACTTTTACCAACAAACCTGAGCTGGCCATGCTCTTCTACATTAAAGAAATCAGGTGATTTTAGATGTGCATCTCTTTGTTGGTTATTGGTATTGATGGAATCTACATCTGCTATAAACAAAATATTCTTTGTAGTATTAAAGTCTTCTGTTTCCGTCTCTACTTCCAGGTCAAAAGTTCTGAAATAACCTGTCACGGTGGTTATCATAAGGTGCTTTACTTTAAACATTACTTCTGAATGTGCAGGATCTACTTTCCACTTTATAGCCATATCTTTAGAATTTTACAATTATTTCAAACAACCCGGAAATGAGTATTTGGTTTAAAGGTGCACTATATTTTTTTTAGATTAAGTTAAAAATAGGATCATCCCCCTTACCCCCTTCCCTCACTCACAAAGCTAACACACAAGGGGGACTGATTACTGCGTATTATTAGCTGACAGATAAAATTAATCTTAGCTTAAATTCAAATCCCGAAGTCAAGACTTAGAACTTACAACTTTATAATCTCCATCCATTATCGCCTCTATAACGGTCGTTACGCTAACGGCCATAACTACCCACCTTATACCTATAGCTTATTTACTTCCTTATATCGCCAACAGTCTACCAGGTGGTCATTTACCAGGCCACAGGCTTGCATATGGGCATAGATTACCGTACTTCCAACAAACTTGAAACCTCGTTTGATAAGATCTTTACTTAAGGCATCGGACTCTTTTGTCTTTGCCGGTATTTCTGCCAACGTCTTGCGTCTATTAACAATGGGCTTTCCTCCCACAAAACTCCAGATATACGCATCAAAAGTTCCAAACTCTTTTTGTACTTCCAGAAACCGTTTGGCATTGTTGACGGCAGAGTATACTTTTAACCGATTTCGAACAATACCCGGATCCAGTAAGAGTTTTTCAATCTTTTCATCAGTAAATTTGGCAACCTTTCCGGGATCAAAATTGGCAAAGGCTTTTCGATATCCTTCCCGCTTTTTAAGTATGGTAGACCAACTCAGGCCTGCCTGTGCACCTTCCAGTATTAAAAACTCAAAATGTTTGTTGTCATCATGAACAGGAACTCCCCATTCTTCGTCATGATATTTTATATATTCATCAAACCCAAGACACCATGGACAACGTATTTTTTCTTTGGCTGACATAGTTTAAAAATTATCAGTACTCAAGATAAACAAATTCAATGTTATTAAAGGCCTGATACTGTCAAAAAATAATCTTACTGGTATAAAAAACTACTCTATCCTTCTTTCATTATCATAAATAATTTCCTTTACCCTTCCTTTTTCTAAAACAAGAAAGTTCTTAACACTTTCAGGAAAATCCGTTTGGTAATGCGATACGAAAATAAGTGTCTTATCAAAGTAAGTAACTATTTTATCAGTTACATCAACAAACCTTCTGGTCTGCTCTTTATCCAGTCCCTGGCAAGGTTCATCGAGAATAAGCATAGCAGGATTTTTCACAAGCGCCCTGGCTAACAACACTATCCTTTGTTCCCCCAACCCCAGCTTATATAGTGGCTGATATCTCAAATGTGCTATTTGCAAAAGTTTCATCCACAAGTCTACCTGTCTTGCCTGTAATGAAGTTATGGACTGAGAGGAGCCAACCTGATTGTTAAATCCGGAAGCAATAGCTTCATAGCATGTTACTGAGGGTTGTGAGTAACCTCTCAGTTCATTGGATCCGGAAGTAATGGACAATGACTCTGCATAAGATGGATTACGTTGAAAAAATAAGTGCAGCTCCGGAGATATATACCCAATCTTATTTTTAATATCCCAGATACTTTCACCGCTTCCCCTCTTTCTATCAAATAATACTATATCATTAGAATAGGCCTGAGGATTATCTGCATTTATCAAACTTAATAGGGTTGACTTTCCTGCTCCGTTAGGCCCAACTAAACCCCACTTCTCACCTTTCTTCACTGTCCAACATATATTATCAAGTATTATGTTATCTCCATAACGGACAGTTACATTATTCATCGATACTGCCAGTGCAAAATCTTCTTTTGAAGTATTAATGATATCTCTTACAATCTGTTCATCAACTTCCAATTTGGAATCAGCAATTTCTTCATCAAATTTATAGTCAGCAAGGGAACAAATGTTTTTAACCGTACCTCTGTCCAATTCCAAAACTTTGGTAATCCGTTGAGGTATCTCATCCGGTGATGTTACCAAAATAATAATTATACCTTCTTCTATTAATTGGTCAATAATTCGGTGCAATATGCTTCTGGCTTCTTTATCCAAACCCAGGAAAGGGTTATCAAAAATCAATATCTCCGGTTGTTGTAACAAAGCTTTCGCTAATTGTACTCTCTTACCTTCTCCATTTGATAGTTCCAATAATCTTGTAGATAACTTATCCTGTATTTTTAATAAAGAACAAACTTTATCAATAGCTTCCGCTGAAGAAGATATCTTTTGTAGAATGTCAGACACTTTAGGAGACTCTATTCCATAATTCGGCTCAAATCGTTGCTGATAATAAGCCCTTGATACAAAGTCTCTGAAATCGTGTTGTTGAGATATAAATAATCGTTTATAGTTTGACGGCAAATTGAACTTTAGTTCACCGGATGTAGGTGAAAAGTGCCCGGCGATAATTTTAGCCAATAGTGTTTTACCACTCCCTGATCTTCCTACGATTGCTATTGCATCAGAAGCTAATACCTCTAATGAAATCCCTTTTAATATTTCTTTTCCTTCCGTTTGATAAGAAAGATTATTAATCTCAATAATAACTTGCTTATTCATTTGTGTCGACAGTCAATATTTTTAGTATTCTTTAACCTGCTTAATTCGTATTTTAATTAAAGTTAAATAACTCTTTAATAAAGTACTAATCAAATTAGTTCACTTGTTTGTGTTACTACTACAGAACAGACAATTAAATAGATGTGGAAATAATTTGCCTAATTAATTCTAATAATTACAAATGGTTAAATCAAAAATACAAAGGATAAAAAGGCCGGGTTAATTTTAAAAAGTGAAAAAAAATAACCGGACAGGAGAATATTTTTTCTCCCGGTCCGGTAAACCTAATTTAAACAACTACTTCTTTTATACTTTCAGGAGTTTCAGACTTTTTTCTAAAACGCTTTCTCACTGCATTTGCCCAACCTTCAAATGTCATATAAGCTACAGGCACTAATACTAGGGTAAGCAATAAAGAACTCGTTAAACCTCCGATAATAACCCAGGCCAAACCATTTTTAGTTTCAGCACCTGCTCCTGAAGCCAGAGCGATAGGAAGCATACCAAACACCATTGCCAAGGTTGTCATTAATATCGGGCGAAGTCGCTCTCTACCTGCTTCAAGAAGTGCTTCCTTCACAGATAGCCCTTTGAGCTTAAGCTGATTGGTAAAGTCAACAATCAGAATCGCGTTCTTAGCCACAAGTCCCATCAACATGATCATACCTATGATAGAGAATATACCAAGGTTTTCCAGTGCTAATGCCAATGCTAGTAATGCTCCGATCAGCGCAACAGGCAATGAGAACAATACAATGAACGGATATAGGAACGAATCATACAAGGCTACCATAATCAGATAAACGAAGACTATAGCAATAAGCATTGCAAGCCCAAGACTTCCGAAAGCATCAGACTGTTGCTCCAGCTGGCCACCATATTGTACTGTAACCGAACTAGGAATATCCTCTTTTTCTATTAATTTTTGAATATCTGCTCCTACCGTTCCCACCGGACGGCCAATCACCTGTGCATTTACTGTGATAGCAGATACTCTGTCTCTACGCTCCAGCTTACTTGCTCCCAATTCCTGAACTACAGTAGCGAATTGATTCAGCGCTATCAACTCCCCTTTATTATTCACGAAAGTTAAATTGCTTACATCATCTACATTGGACCTATTGAACTTATCCAAAGAGATATTTATATCATATTCATAAATACCTTCTCTGAATTTGGACTCATCATTACCGTTAAATGCAGTTCGTAATGTAGAACCAACTTCTCCCACCGTTAATCCCAATGCAGCCATTCTTTCTCTGTCAATCTTCACCTGAAGCTCCGGATTCGGATCTTCTGTAGAAAGCTCCACATCGGCAGTACCAGGAACCTTTTGCACCACAGCCATCACTTTATCTGCAGCATCACGTACTTCATTTAAATCCGTACCTTTTAATATTACCTGAATCGGAGCCTGGTTAGCATTACCTGTAATACCTGTAGGTGCTGCTTTTACTTTTACTCCGGGTATTTGTTGAATCTCTCCTTTAATATAATCCCCAAATTCCTCTGAGGACATATCCCTGTATTTCTTATCCACCAATAACACCGTCATTTCTGAACGATAGTTGGATGCTGCTCCCGCCATTTGAGAGCTTGCATATCCTACGTTACTGAACACCTTATCCACTTCAGGCTTTGACATTACAATCTCTTCAATACGTTTTGTCAACTTATTATTTTCATAGATTGTAGTCTGTGGTTCCATTTCCAGAGAGATGATCAACTCTCCTTTATCTGCCTGTGCAAAAAACTCTGTACCTATAAAGCCCAATGGCAACAAAGCAATGGATCCGATGAATAATGTCAAAGAGCCCAGATAAATCGTTTTACGATGCCCCAGTGACCATTCCAAAATCCTGCTATACCCTCTTTTCATACTTTCAAAAAGATCTTCAAATCCTAATGAAATTCTTCCCCACAAAGTATCTCTTGTGAAATGATCCAATTTACCAAATCTGGAAGCCAGCATTGGAGTAATCGTGAAGGATACAAATAAACTCATCAATGTGGAAAATACCACCACCAGAGAAAACTCCCGTACAATGTTACCTATCATACCACTTACCATAGACATTGGAAGGAACACCACCACGTCAACCAGGGTAATAGCTAATGCGGTAAAACCAATCTCGTTACGTCCGTCCAACGCAGCAACCCGTTTATCTTTCCCCATCTCCATGTGTCGGTATATATTTTCCAAAACCACAATGGAGTCATCCACCAGAATACCTACTACCAGAGACAATGCCATCAGCGTCATCAGGTTCAGTGAGAAGTCAAATAAATACATTAATATAAATGTAGATATCATTGACGCCGGAATGGCCACCATAACTATCAATGAGCTTCTTAAGCTATGTAAAAACACAAGCATAACTCCTGCTACGATAACCACCGCAAGCATAAGGTCGAAACGAACAGCATTGGCAGAAGCAAGTGTATACACAGAACCATCGTTGGCAATACTGAACTTTACTCCCTGATCAGCATACGCTTTCTCTATATTTTGAAGCTCGGCACGTACCTTGGCACTTACATCCACCGCATTGGCATCTGTTTGTTTTTGTATTACCAGACCAATGGAGGTGACACCGTTGATACGGTTGATCGTGGTTTTCTCCTTTAATCCATCTTCAACTTCAGCTATATCACCAACAGTAACACGGCTTCCGTTAGGCAAATAGGCAATTACAAGATTTTTTATCTGCTCGAGATTGGTAAACTTTGCAGCTACCCTCAAACTATATCGTTTATCTGTACTTTCTACTTTACCGGTCGGAAAGTCCTGGTTAGCGCTTTTAATAGCCTGAGCTACCTGATTTACCGATAGTTTATAAGCTTTTAATTTATTAGGGTCTATATTAACCTTTATTTCTCGTCTGTCTCCCCCTATAATTCTTATCTGGCCAACCCCTTCCACTTTGGCAAGCTGAGGCTCAATTCGGTCTTCTACCAATTTAAAAAACTCTGTTGACCTCATATTAGCCGTTACTCCAAGCTGGAGCACAGGAATATCGTCAGAAGAGAATTTATTAATCATTGACTCATCTGCATCGTCAGGCAATGTACCCCGTATGGAGTTAATCTTTCGCTGTGCATCCTGAACAGCCTGATCGATATCTGCATCTTGCTTTAATATCACTGTAACCAGTGATAAACCTTCCTGCGAAGTAGACTGGATTTTATCCAGGTTCTCCAATGAAGAAAGAACATCTTCAATATTCTTGGTCACTGATGTCTCCACCTCTCCCGCAGCAGCCCCCGGATACGTGGTAACAATAGACATTACCGGAGCATCAAATTTGGGCAACAGGTTATAATTTAGCTGAGTATAGCTAAGCACACCTAATATTCCAAGCACTGTAAATATTACAATGATCAGAGCGGGCCTCTTTATTGCAATTTCAGTAATTGACATACAAATTTCTTTAGAGTTTACTTATTTTATAATTGCTACCTTGGAACCGTCTTCCAGGTTTATCTGGCCTGTTGTTACTACCACTTCTCCTTCCTTCAGTCCACTCACTACTTCCAGGTAATTTCCATTATCTTCACCAACAACAATACTTTTCAATTTCGCAATGTTATTCGTAGTGTCGACAACATATACTTTAGCATCTTTCAAACTTCCGATCAATGCCTCCCTCGGAATCTGAAGCGAAGGGGTATCACTTTTCTTATTAAAAGCAACATCTACATAAGTACCGGCTCTTAGCGGATTATTTTTTTGATTGGTGATAGCTACTTCAATTGGATAGTTATGAGAAGCATCTCCCTGATATCCGATAAATGTAATCTTTCCAGTATAAACCACACCAGGATATACCGTTGCTGTGATAGTAACCGGGTCTCCCACTTTCAGTTTATATACATCCCTTTCAGGTACCTGTAGTTCCACTTTTAATTGAGAGATATCTACAATGGTGGCTATAGGAGAAGCTACGTTTACGAATGCTCCATTTTCAATAGCCTTTGCTGTTATATACCCGCTAAAAGGTGCGGTAATGGTAGTATTGGAAAGCTCCTTTCTGGCCTGCTCCAGTTTGATCTCCGCATTTTCCAATGCGAGCTTGTATTGATCCAGTTGAGCCTTGGTAGCAGCACCACCCTCATACAGGTTTTTATAACGCTCATAATTTCTTCGGGCGTCATCCAAAGCCTGCACTGCATTATCGACTCCCAGTTCTCTGATCCGGTTATCAATTCTGGCTATAGTTTTACCCTTGGTTAC
>DATCKK010000047.1:0-1741 GCA_036562325.1 Cytophagaceae bacterium
GCTCTTACAGCACAACACATCAACCCCACAGCTGTTGCTTATGCATCATTAAATGAAAGTAAGGAAGAATCAGGCAGTTCCAATAGTCTGCATTTTATGGCTCGTATCCAGGAGGCATCTGCCAAACAACTGGAAAGCAAAAGCAACAAATACGCTAAATACTTTTCATTATACATCAACACGTACAGCTCTCTTGCCGATGCCGAGTGCAATGTATACTTCAACAGCAACAACAGCAATAACCGACGAATGCTATACAAGCTATTCAAAAAGTCTTCAGTCTCTCAGATTAGATATAAAGACCGTTATTATAGCACAGAAGAGTTCTTTCAAAAACACGTACTATAAATTTTAAGCCTTTACAAGGCAGGAAAAATATATGATGAAAGTATGAATACTAAACGCTTCCATTCATGCTTTCATCATTACTCTATCGATTATTCGGTTATAAATTTTTCCAGCAACTGAATGTAAGCTTCAAATCCATATACCGCAGGTACATTATCGTGCTTGCCCCCTTCCACCGGCACAGCAACTCCTTTAACGCCTTTGTAGTTTTTAAATACTACCTTGCCATGCGTATCATAACTTAAGAAGTCATCCTTGGTACCATGTATCCACAAAAATGGCTGATTTACCTTTTTTATTTCTTCCGCATTATCAATTTTCAGACTGGTAAAATAAGAACCTGGCATAGCTATCAATGCTCCATCTTGTACCATCACTTCAGCAGAAGCAAAAGGCGCTTCCAGAATTAACTTTTCCGGCCTTAGTACCGCTGGATTTGCGGTAAGCTCTGTGGATGGCGCAGAGCCCAAACTAAAACCATACATAACAAGCTGCTCTCCCGTAAGTCCCCGGTCCTTCAACCATTGCACGGCAGCATTCACATCGGCATATAAGCCTTCTTCCGAAGGGTTTCCTTGAGAAAGCCCATAGCCCCTATAATCTATCATCATTACCCCGAAGCGGTTTTTTCCGCCGACATTGGCCAATAACTTGGCCCGCTGCCAATAAAAGTCCATGTGCCATTTATTTCCGTGGTTATAGAGTATTACCGTGTCTTCATGGATAGTATTAATATCCCCGATATAAATAGCATAAATAGTAGTAGGTGTTTTCTCTTCCGGAGCCTGGGATTGCAAAGTAAATATATGAATCAGACTATCAGGAATAGCATAGCTGGCATCCAGCACAATATCCTTCTCTCCGGAATAATTCTCCAGCTCATAAGATGTAAGCTTTTTTTCATTGAAAAGATTATCATCCAGCCTGAAACACCCTGTTAACACAAAAAGGCAGCCAAGTATCCAATAATATCTATTCATACTAAAATTTTCTTATAATTGAAAAATAAGTCCCCAATGTTCCTCTCCCTCCTATTCCTTTATAGTCAACTACCAGATTTTCATTGCTCTTATTTGGAGCTATATATTTAATCTCAAAGTTGTAATTCCACTTATCTCTGACAAAAGAATGGCCTACCTGAGGATAAAACACCCAATGCACGGTTTGCCGCTCTCTGTGGGCTTTGGTATTCGCAAATTCAAACCAGTTGCCAACACCGGTATATATGAAGTTACGATTGTTTCTATAATGCCAGAAAGCATTAACATCTATTTCCGGCCAAACTTTAAATCGCTTCTCCCATTTATCTAATGCCAGATTAACCATGGGAACTATAGTAACTCCCGGAATACCCAACTTTGGTTCATTCAACTGATGTAGAAGTCCCATATCT
>DATCKK010000052.1:0-2664 GCA_036562325.1 Cytophagaceae bacterium
ACCATTATGTGGCCTAATGACGAACACCGGAATTTTATGTCTTCTGCATTCATTTTAAAAGCTCAGGGTTTTCGTGAATGTTGCCTATTGCTTCAATTCTTCCATGCCTTCCAACCTCTAATGTATCAGCATAGCCATCTATTGACTTTGATACATAAAAACCATTACCTGACCATATCACAACTTTTACAGAAGAAATATCTCTTAGGTATTCTTCAAGAGTTCTTAGATCGCTGTCCGATTTACTTATCCAGTCGGAGTACAATATTCTCACAATATCTCCCTCGTAAATCTCCTTTCCGTTCTTGTCCTTGAGTCCGGTGTATTGGCCTACGGTTTCAGGGATAACATTTACGAACCAACACCCTTCTTCAGTACAATGAAGAATATCTGCCCTTTTTGGGCTAAATCGGTATAACAGCCGGACTTTTTTTTTATACTCTATGAAGCTTCCGTAAGACCATTCTTTTTTAAATCTGGACAATGCCCTGAATTTTTTTATATCCCTCATTTGCTCAGTTCGTTTTTTCGTTGGTCAAATAAACTTTCAGGGAATTCCGGAGCCTGCTTTTGAATTGCCTCGACCTCGGCAACCGTCTTGCAATCGGAAAGCAGGAGATTGATTCGCTCGGCCTCTTTGTCTACTTCTTCAGCTCCTGTCTCTTGTTCATTGTCTGGATATTCGTAATCGTCGCCTTTTTCGTTTTTAATCAACGCCTGATCCAGTGTTACTGCTTGCTGCATTTCCACAGACAGCGGGGCAAATTTTGAAAGTAGTTGTTTTAAAACTGTCTTTGAGGCCATAGAATGGAAGTCATCATTCCATAGCCCGAACCCTTTTTTAAAGGTCTGAGAAAATCTCAATCCGTGAGCCCTTAGCTCTTCATTGGTCATGTACAAAGTCTTCTCAAAGCCGTTTAAAAGCCTGAAATTTGCAGCATATCCAACAACAGAACCTGGCTTATCCGCAAACTCAAATTCATAGCCTGAAAGCCTATTACCTTTGATTGTGTCTTTATCCGTAATATGAGTTACTGAAATACTTTGGAATTGCCCGGTTCTTTGAGCCAATTGAACAAATCCCTTCCAACCCATTTGAAATTGAGCAATGTATTTATTTTGCTTTTTGTCGAAATAGGCCACTATATAGGCGAAACCAAGGTTCTGATTTATAGGCAGATCAAGAGTTGCAGCAACTGCGGCAGCATGATAAACACTGTGTGGATCTGCCTTTGCAAGCTCTTTACTTTGCGAAATAATTTGAAGGACAGATGTCATAAATGCAGGCGCACGTTTCCCTAATAACTCCTGAAACTTCTGCTTTACCTCATCCTTTGCAAAGAGGCTTTTGGTTGTAAGTTGTACTTGTGTGTTTTGCTCCATTATTTTTCTTAAATTATCTTACAGATTCTTAATATTTCTTTCAGGTCCTCTAAGTCGTGTCTGCGGCCAAGTGAAACGTTCTGAATCCTAGACACCTTCCAATCAGGATGTTCAGCAAGGACCAAATTAACTACATTGAGCGGTATTTTGTGACCATGCTTAATATACAGTTTAAGACACTCAGCCTTATTCGCCCTCTTTTCTAAGCTCTTTTCTTTTAATGTTTTTGCCATAAATTATTCTTTAATAAAATTTCCATTAATAGTCTTTCCTTTTCTGTCTTTAATCTCGTTCCATGCAACTTCTAAACACTCTTTAGGAGTATGACCGAGGTTATTAATTGCCCAATAAGTATATTCGAGAATTTTTATTAAATATAGAAGTTGCCATTGTTTTGTCCTTGTCATTAGTAATTTGGGTAAAGAGTCAGTTATCCAGGGAATTATTTTTGAGGCTTCGTAGTCAATATTTTTATTCAGGTATTTAAAAAGATCTTTAATTTCAGTATTATCAAAATCTAACTGCTTAGCCATAATTATAAGTGTTACAATAAAGTCCCCTGCACCATCTTTTTGCGCATCAACGTCCCCTTTGATTATCGCATCCGCAAACTCTCCAAGCTCAGATACACATTTACAATATTGCTTATCAACATTATCTATACTTATAAGATTTCTGTCTTCTGCCCATTTAATAACATTGTCAATTAGTTGTTTCATGTTTTGTTTTTTATGTTGTACGGCACAATATTAATCATTATTTCAATCCCCCGCAAATTTTTGTCAATAAATTTTTAAAACTTTTTTCAAACAAAATTTGGATTTGTGCGTATCAACCGACTATATTTGTTTCAACATACAAGCTGGACCCTTGTTAAGACATTGTATTAAGCATCAGCTATGATATATAAGCTCTACTAAAGTGGTCCAGACTTGGTAGGGCTTTTTGCTTTTTTGACCCTTATCAAAAACAGAGCAACTTTAATAAGATAATTATTATTGGATCAGACAAACTGCCTGTAACCCAGGCGGGGAATTTGTTTTTCTCAGGGAGGGGCTTTTTCTTTCTTTTCTTTTCTCTTCTTAAACTTGTTCTCTTTTCTGTTTCTTTCTTTTAATTAATAACGGTTTTATTTTGACTATGAAACATAAGCTTCATATAACTACAAGGCAACTACTTGGAACATTTCAACCTATAAGTTAATTTTTAAGAAAAAATTATGAAAGAAGAATTAAAACAAAAAAATGCAAGAAAAATTATATTCTATTTCTGATAAAGAAC
>DATCKK010000055.1:0-2302 GCA_036562325.1 Cytophagaceae bacterium
GCTCTTAACACTACAGACTTGGCGCCATAGGTATTGCCCACCATCACACCGACTAACAAGATACACATCAGAACAACAGCCCACTTTTTCATGGAAATCCTCCCTTTTCAATGTTCTTTCTTTCGAGAACCAGTTAAGGACTTTTGTAAACAAGATGTGTTCTGGTGAAACCCGCGGGTTAAGTAATATTTTTTTCACATTTTGTTTACGTTCTTATAATATTACAATTACTCCACTATATTAAGGTGGAACTTGGTTCCACCCCAAAAACTCGCTATTGACGAGTTTTCTTCATCCTGAAAATAAAAAAGGGGTGGAAAATATCTCAACCCCTTTTTAAATTATAATACCAATTCATCACCAAATACCGCTACAAGCTCCGTCACCAAACTACCTTGGCTTATGTTTGACCGGCCTCACCGGCCTGCCAATCTTTATTCAACTCAAGTGTTGGGGTCTATTCTCACTTCCTCCGCCTCATACTTTTTCCCGTTTATTGTCGGTAGCAAAATTTGGAATACTGTTCCTTTCTGCGGTTTACTGTCGACCATAATCTTACCTCGGTGGGCATGGACGATTCGATAACAATAAGAAAGACCCAACCCCCAATTTTCCTTGGACTTAGTGGTATAGAACGGTTTGAATAAGTTTTCCATTTGCTTTTGGTCTATGCCTGATCCGGTATCTTGAATAAAAACCAAACCCCGGTTATTGTATTTTTCTACTCTAATTGTCAGTCTTCTTTTACTTTCTTCCATATTCTCCATTGATTCCAAGGCATTTTTGATAATGTTATTTATTACCTCTTTAAAATGGAAAGTATCAACCAAAACCATGACAGGTTCTGCAGACAGGACTAAATTACACCGCACCAAATGGAATAAATTTTCTCTGTCCATTACATCTTGGACGATCTTCCTTAAATCACAAGGCTCAAGGTGAAGAACGATCTTCTTGAATTTTGTATTAAGACTGCTTAACCGATCCAACAGTTCTTGATTAAGCTCCAGTATTCTATTGACATACTTCGTGGCGACGGCGTCGTCTTTGAATCGAGTCTGTAAAAATTCAGCATCAACAATCGTGGCCATGATGTAATTCTTCACACTGTGCAGAAAAAAGCGAATACTGAATTCGGCAAGGTCAAAGGATTGGATAATCAACTCTCTCTTCAGCTTCATTTGATTATAGTCCGTATTGTACCTGAAGAGAGCAATCAGCATCGCCGCTGAAGATATAATAGAGAGGTAAGGCAGGAGAAACAACATTTTCCCCTCGATAATTACTGACACCGGTAAAAAATGGGTCAGCCCGGTAAAAACCGACACACTGACCAACCTCTTTGGCGCCCACCAGAGTATACTCAAAAAAGCCAAAATATTCGCGGTAAAGCCAAGAATGATATATAGCACATATAACTTGAAGTATCTCATCTCCGGGGTCTTTAAATAATAATAGATGATGAGCCCTACGGAAACCAATAAATAGGAATAGTTTATTAAACGAGTCACCACATAGATACACTTTTCAATTTGGAAAAACAGATCAAAACTGGGCGAATAAAGATCAACTCCCCTAAAGAGCCACTTATAAAAGGCTGAATAAACCAGTGGATTATATATAATCAGCTCTATAAGAGGGAAGATCCCCAATGCCGCATAATATCTCTTTTTTAAATTCCCGATTTGCGTAAAGGAGACTGAAAAACAAATACACGAATAAATAAAGATAGCTGTTCCGGCATTCATAACTGAAATCGAGGTAAGTTCATCCAAACCAAGTGACTGAATGCTCCACCAAAACGTTCTGGACAAGGTGAAGATCTCGGAAAATATAAATAAATAGAGATTTTGCCTTTGTAATGAGTAGAGGTAAGAAATAAAACCGATTAACGATAAAACCCAACCTACATTTAGAAGAAACAAAAAATGCCTGGTTAAGCCCTTCTCTTTTAATATAATTAAGATGCTGAAAAGACAGATCAAAATAATTGGATATACCATGGTGAAACTAACTCCCAGTTTTAGTTTTGGTCACTGATGGTCTTGCTTTGATCTACTCATTCATTGGCTGACTTTGGTTCAACTGTTTCATGATCTCAATGATATTATTGGCTTTTAACATTTGCACCAGTTCCCGTGATGAGGATAGTCCAAATTTGGAAAGCATATTATTGATGTGTGTTTTAACAGTCGAAAAGGTAATATTTCTAACCTCCGCAATCTCCTGGCGGGATAAGCCATCACATAATAATAGGAGAATTTCCATTTCCGTCGGGGTCAGCTTGGAGATGATGCTGACC
>DATCKK010000068.1:0-2952 GCA_036562325.1 Cytophagaceae bacterium
CCTCTGTAATTACTTGCCACTACTTTTGGTATATTTGAACCATAATAAGCATTGATAGTTTCGATAAACTTATTAGCAATAATGGCATTTCCTCTTGGAGTGAAATGTATTCCATCGAGGGAAAATGCGCCACCGGTTATGAAGGTGGTATTTAGCGTAAGCCCGTCGTAGGAAAATCCCGTTTTCAGTTCCTCGAACACTCCACGCATATCAACAAAAGCAATGGTGTATTTGGCAGCCAGGGTTTGAATAGTGGTATTATAAGATTCTATAGCATTATTGATTTGGGCTATTTCGGATTCATCCAGAATGTATTCATCCGGAATAGGTTTGGTACTTCCCCAACCTGCACACTTAAGAGAATCCTGTGGTATAGTTAACAATACCTTTTCGGTGCTTTTAATTTGTCGTATGCCGCTTGGTGCATCGGCATCTTCAATAACAAAAGGATTTGCCCCCAATGTAAAGGAGAGATTAGTAATACCCTGAAGTAAGTATGCTCCTTTAAGTGAGTCTAACTGTCCCTGTCTTGTTATGGCTAATCCAAAGGCAGGGACGGTATTAAAGTAGGGTATGGATAATAAATCGGGTATATTGGCAATAGCTCCTTCTGCCATGGCAGTATTGCTTAAATTACCTAAGATGGCATCTATAGATCCGGCAAAAGTAGTAGTAGGGGTAATAGAATCAGATTCTCCTCCGGCAAACGCATAATTTAGGATATCATTGTTTCCAATCCATAAAGTGAAGAAGGTTGGATTTAATGCCAATGCATCTCCTATCACTGTGGAAGTACCTGGATCGGAAGCAAAGCGGACATAAAACGGATTGCCTGTATTGGGTGCAGGATTTCCAAACTGTGGAGTTAATAAATGAAATGATTTAGCTCCGGGAACACCTAAATTGTGATAGGGGCCCTGTGCATAGACAGAGCTAATATAGGGAGTAGGATTAGTGATAACTCCTGCAGGTACTGGTGAAAGAGAAGTTACCCCTTTACAATCACTTGTTGGTTGTAATACCCTTTTATTCACCAATATTGTCGGAGATACTATTCCTAGTCCGAGGTCGTCAGGCATTAAAGGTTGTTTGAATGCGAAGTTACCGTCTACTACCAGATCTAACTGCTTTGCGAGTATATTGGGGAAAGAATTTATCTGTCCTTCCCGATATAAAGCACCGTCTGTATAGCCGGCAGTTAATGAATTGCCAAGTGCAACATAAGTAGTGAAATTAGCATTGCCACTGGAACCTTTAAATTCCTCTACATCTGGTTTACATGAGAAAACAAGCAATGCAACCAATAAATATACACAGTTATATTTCTTCATCGTGATACTTGTTTAAGGTTTAGAAATTATAAGTAAGTCCCAGTCCTGGTATATATGCATTGGTTTGATATATGCCGGAAAAATTGGCAGGTGAATATGAGCCTTCTCTTTCAGATGTTCTTGTAAACAGGAATGATGCATCTATACTTAGTCTTTCCGTTGGAAAAAAGGAAAGGCCTGCACTTAGCCCGATCCTGTTTGCATCAGGTGTTTCAGGGTTTAGGAATTGATCCTGAACCGGAGATTCATCAAAGTAAACACCTCCTCTTATGTAAAATTTATCTGATGCTTTATATTGAGCGCCAAGTCGAACAATGATGGAATTGTCATAAAGCCTGGGATTTCTGGAATCGTCCAGGGAGCTTGTGTTTTGTTCAAAGTCAAAGATCAAAGAGTCATAGGCATCCCAGAAAACATAATTAACATCTATACCTACAAGTAGTTTCTCAGAGAAGTCGTAAGCTATCCCAAACGATAGGGTAGCAGGTAAAGGCAAGGATACATCAAACTGAGTGTTTGGAAAATTACTGCTAAGTGATGCAGGTACATTAAAAGTAGCATCGCCACCATTTAAGTCCATTGTTACTTTAGAACGATAGCTTAACCCAAGCTTTAAATTATCTGTTGGCTTATAGTTTACTCCTGCATTAAACCCCCAACCAAAGGTATGTCCTTTCAACCTTACGGAACCATCTTCTCCTGAAATTGATGTTACAGGTAAAGCTCTTTTAAGATCAACTTTTCCATAAGCGAAAACCAGCCCGGCACCTATGCCAAGCCTATCGGTGATTTTGTAAGAAGCAGTAGGCTGGAAAAATATGGATTTAAGGGAAATGTCCTGTATAAGGAATTTTCCCGCCCAATTATTATCCCATTCGACACTACTGCCAAATGGGGTGTAAACACCCAGTCCAATAGCAAATTTTTCAGCGACTTTAGCACTCCCAAAGGCCTGGAACGGAGGAGTGATGCCTGATTCGGTATGAGCTTCGTAGATAGTTCCCTGGGCTCTGAAAGTGGTTTTGGAGATAATACCACTGACACCCCCTGTAAAACTATACTTTGGTTCTATTAAAGATAAAGCACCCGGGTTAAAAAAAATACTTCCAGCATCTATAGACAGTGCAGTACCTATGTGGCCCATGCCAACATATCGGATACCTACCAGATTCACCTGGTATCCTCCTGCTTTGACTCCAATTGCGGATATCAGCAGAAAGAATATGAGTAAATTTTTTCGCATAATTAGTTAGAATAAATTCAGTTTTTTAATGGTTTAAGCAGGTATACTTACCTGCCTTACGATTATCCTTGTCTTTAAAAAATTGAAAAAAATTAACTGCCCAGACTGTGAAATGTTTATAACTGAACCCAACTTTTATTTACTGAAGCAGATTCTTAAACCAGGTTTTATTTTTAAATTCTCAAAAAGGGGATATTCGAATGTATTTAATAAAAGCGAGGAAATGATAAAATAAAAAAATAGGATTATGTATATAGTTCACAAATGGTTTTGTATGGCATAGGTTTATTGGTTATCATTTTCTCAATTAGCCTGTTAAAAATGGTTTTTAAATGATTTCTACGATTGAATCTAAAATGAAATTCATTAAGGTAAGCT
>DATCKK010000071.1:0-4865 GCA_036562325.1 Cytophagaceae bacterium
GGATAAAATAGATGCCAAGTTTCCGGAATATGAACTGGAACAAGCACAAAAACTGGGAAGGTTTGAAGACGAAGGTTTAAGAATTAAAAAAGATGGTACTACCTTCTACGCCAATGTGGTCATTACCCCTCTTTATGATAACAACAAACAGTTAATAGGCTTTTCCAAAATAACCCGGGACTTGACAGAAAGAAAAATGCTTGAAGAAAACCTCCGGCAAACTAACCTGGCACTTGAGGCTCAGGTAAAAGAAAGAACTATGGAACTGGAACAAAGGACAAAAGAACTGGGAAAGACTGTGGTAGAACTGAAGCGTATCAATAATGATTTGGACAACTTTATTTATACGGCCTCTCATGACCTCAAATCACCCATTTCCAACCTGGAAGGCCTTTTCTATGGCCTCTATGAAGAACTGGAAGAACAAACAAAAAACAATGAAAATATAAAAACCTTTAAAGAATTAATTGATGTTTCTATCAAACGCTTTCAGACAACTATACTGGAACTTACGGAAATCGCCAAAGTTCAGAAGGAACTGGTGGATTATGCAGAAGAAGTAGATTTGAAGGAACTTATAGAGGATGTAAAAATAAGTATTACCGATCAGATTAATAAAACCGATGCGCAAATAATTGTTACCCTGAATAATTGCGATAAAATCAGGTTCATCAGGAAAAATCTAAAAAGTATATTTTATAATCTTATCAGCAATGGCATAAAATACAAAAGCCCTGACCGTACTCCTATTATAAAAATATCTTGTACCAATAGGGAAAATAATTACATCCTTACCTTTGAAGACAATGGATTAGGCCTGAAAGAAGAGAATATGAGCAAACTCTTTACTATGTTTAAAAGGTTTCACGACCATGTGGAAGGGTCCGGTATAGGTTTGTATATAATTAAAAGAATAATTGAAAATGCAGGCGGAAAAATAGAAGTGAAAAGTGAAGAACACGTTGGTACTTGCTTTAGAATCTTTATTCCCAAAAGCATTGAATAAATTATAAGGGAAAAAACATTTTCTTGAGAAACTCCGGGAATAGTTCCCGGAGTTTTTACTTATATTCAATACTATGTTTAAGGAATAGGTTACTGAAGTTTTTCCTTATGATTATTAATAATACTCTCAACCGCTTTATTTAATCTGTCCTATACCTTAAAGGACTACATTAATTGGATTTTTTTCATTTTCGCCCCCCTACTAAAACTTACTTTAATTACCAGGTATTTTTCAATACATTCCCTTCGCTGTCTTTAATTGCCCGTTATTAAAAGTACAAGGTCTACAATACACCAGATGCCACAACCACCCAAGGTCAACAACTGAATAATACCAATAGCTATATGCCCGGTATAAAAACGATGGATTCCAAAGACACCAAGAAACCAGCAAAACAATAGTGTAGCCAGCTACTTATTCTCCTTTTGTGGAATTATCGGTTTACTTTCCGCTGGCAACGGCGGTTGGCGGACGCCACATTTTGGACATATTTCAGCTTTGATATTAATTACTTCACCACATTCATGGCAAAATTTTTCGTTTTCCTGTTTCATTTGTTTAATTAGAAATAGATTTAAAAATAGCCTCCAAGGATAATCCCGGACATCTAACGCTAAATGTACGAAAATTCTTCCAAATAAGATAGGGTGATGTACAAAAATTAACCGCTCTTCCTGTCAACACCTTTCGTGGCACAAATATCTGAAAGCCTACTGACACTGGTCTGCAAATTACCCTAATCGATCCCCCCGGAATACACTATCCATCGCCCAAACAAAAAAGCTATCGGTTGCTTTTATAGAAAAAGGACATAATAAATTAATATACAAAATGAGCCAACAAGATTTAATTAAAACTTTAGTAGAATGTGCAGCAACATGCCAAATGTGTGCAGATGCCTGCTTAAATGAAGAAGATGTACATATGCTAACCCGATGTATCAAACTGGACCTGGATTGCTCGGCTATATGTACCGTAACAGCCAACCTGGCCATTAAGAACGCTGAAATACTAAATAAACAACTGGAAGTGTGTGCAGAGATTTGCCGTATGTGTGCAGAAGAGTGTGAAATTCATGCTAAGCAAGGCATGCAACATTGCAAAGAGTGCGCAGAAGCCTGCAGAAGATGTGAAGAAGCTTGTCTTCAATACGTATAAAGTAAAAACAACTGCAATTATAATTTGCAGTTGTTTCCCTCTAATGTCAAATCTATCTTTACCTGTTCTGAAATTACCTAATACGTTCTCATATCTTTATCTTCATTCTATTTCAACCTTTACAAATAATTTCATCAAAAATAGGGATATATCCCATATAACAATTTTCACTTAACATACCATTCGTCTACCTGTTACAAATAAAAAGATAATTACATTTTATAATTATTGTAATATGAGAAAGAATACATCTTTGAGAGGCGAACATGTCCAATACGGGACATTGGGTAACTATGTTAAGAAGAGTGCATTTTTCCTGTTAGCCTTACTTATAGTAGGATTTACAGGATGTGATAATGACGATGACAATGTCACTACACCACAGGGAAATGTCATTGATGGGAACGATGTAGAGTTTGCTGAAAGAGCAGGGCAATGGAACCGGGCACAAATAGAGTTTGGTAAACTCGCTTTAGAAAAGTCCGGCAATGATGAGGTAAAAGCATATGCTCAGCAAATGATAGATACCTATACAGCAGCGCAGCAAGACCTGGCCAATACCCTATCAACAAAGGGAATCAACTTTGTTGATTCTATGAGTGGAGATGATCAGGAAAGATATGATCACATAAGTAAACAAATCTCAAAATTTGATGAGAAGTATATGGATGACCAGGAAAAGCGATTGAAAAAGATGGAAGATAAATATGACGATTATGAAGACAAAGGCGACGATGCTGACCTAAGGGCTTATGCCGGAAAATATTTGCCCACCATCAGGGATCACAGAAAACAGGCAGATACACTTGAAGACAAAGTAGATTAACCGAATTCGTGTTGTCTAAGTAATTAATTATTCCAACAACTCATCCATAGTAAACCAAGGAGACCCAGCCTTACATTCAGGCGGTCTCCTTTTTGTTGAAATACCTTTAAATAAATGCCTTACTCTAATTTTCTACTTCAATATTCCTGACCTTCTCAACAATGCTTCCGGAGATGGTTCTTTTCCTCTAAATCTTTTATACAATACCATCGGGTGTTCACTACCACCTGCACTTAACACATGTTTTCGGAACAAGTCTGCGGTATCTTTATTAAAAATCCCTTTCTCCTGGAAGAACTCAAAGGCATCTGCATCTAACACCTCAGCCCATTTATAACTATAGTAACCGGAAGAATATCCTCCCTGAAAAATGTGTGAGAATGAACAACTGGTATTCGTTCCTTCTACCGATGGCAACAGATCCGTATCCTCATTAAGCTCTCTTTCATATTCGGCAACATCATTTACCCTTTCTACCTCCTCTATGTGCCAGCCCATATCCAGCTTGGCCAGGCCCACTTGTCTTACCGTCTGATAAGCCTCCATAAACGTAGCACTCTCTTTAATCTTTTGCACCAACTCTATAGGTATAGGCTCACCGGTTTCATAATGTCTGGCAAACAGATCCAGGCTTTCTTTTTCATAAACCCAATTCTCCAGTACTTGTGAAGGCAACTCTACGAAATCCCAGTAAACGCTGGTTCCTGAAAGGCTTTCATATTTAGTATCTGCCAGTATACCATGTAAAGCATGTCCGAACTCATGAAACAATGTAGTTACTTCGTTGAAAGTAAGTAATGATGGCTTAGTATTGGTAGGCTTAGTAAAGTTACATACAATAGAAATATGAGGACGTATATTTTCATTACCCACCTTCTTCTGTCCACGGAAAGAGGTCATCCAAGCTCCATTTCTTTTCCCTGGTCTTGGGAAAAAGTCGGCATATAATACCGCAGTATGTTGCCCTAGTTCATCGAGCACTTCATATACTTTCACTTCCGGATGATATACTTCTACATTATCTAATTCTTTAAACTGTAACCCGTAAAGCTTTCCTGCTACTTTAAACACCCCATCAATCACATTTTCCAATTTAAAATAAGGCTTTAACATTTCATCATCGATGGAATATTTTTCTTTCTTCAGTTTTTCGGAATAATAGGCAACATCCCATCTTTTTAACTGATCCAGGCCATCCTTGGCCTGAGCATATTTGGTTAATTCCTGCACCTCTTTTTCCCCTACCGGCTTGGCGTATTTTAATAGATTATTCAAAAAGTCCATTACCTTATCCGGTGCTTCGGCCATACGCTCTTCCAGTACAAAGTGTGCGTGAGATTTATATCCCAACAGATTGGCCCGTTCTTTACGAAGGCGTACCATTTTAAGTATGATCTCCTTATTGTCTTTATCATCCCCTTTAAATGCCTTAGAGCCATATGCTCTGAACATCTTTTCTCGCAAAGCCCTGTTGTCTGCATAAGTCATAAATGGGATATAACTTGGGAATTGTAAAGTAAAAATCCAACTTCCTTCCTTACCTCTCTCTTTGGCAGTCATGGCAGCTGCTTCTTTTACCTGTTCAGGCAATCCGGAAAGATCCTTTTCATCCGTTACCTCCATCTGATATTCATTCGTTTCCTTCAGCACATTCTCGCCAAACTGAAGAGACAGTTGAGACAGTTCTTTATCAATTTCTCTTAATCGATTTTTCTTTTCTTCACTTAAATTAGCTCCATTGCGCACAAAACTTTTATATGTCTTATCTAATAAAGTTTGTGCTTCTGCTGAAAGGATCAATTGATCTTTCTTTTCATAAACAGATTTTACCCTTTGAAACAAAGCTTCATCTAATAAAATATCATTAGAATACTC